>JAYUKV010000059.1:0-14325 GCA_043764135.1 bacterium
CTATTAATTCAACACTATCATCTTCTCCTAGTTTTGTAATTTGGAGTAATTTCGTATAATCATTTTTCCCTTCTTGGCTTTGGTCATTCCAAAAAACTTCTAATATTCCTTTGTCTTCCCAATTATCATCATTGAACGTCAATCCTTTTTTAGCATCTAAGTTGTAGTCTTCATAAATTTTTTCTGGATTAAATCTAAATGGAATATATCCACAATTTGAACAAGTTTTTGAAGTTCCAAAAGCCCTTACATTTGCAATTCCTTTGTCAATATTTGAAGGTTGGTATTTTTCAAAATCAAAATCAATTACCGCACCAGTTTTGATTAACTTGTTGATAGTTTGTCTGTATATTTCAGTATAGAGAGATAATTGGTATTTATTTGAACCTTTGAATCCTGTAGGTAAATTCTCAAAGACTGGAAAAGCCCTGTATGCGATACATAATTTGGTTATCTGGCTTGAGATTTTTTCGATAAGGTTGTCAGTAAGATTTTTCTTCTTGTTTTTGAGCGATTCGGTTACAACTCCAAATTGCTTTTGTTCTTTCTCATATTTTTTGATAATTTTGTTAAATCTGTTGAAACTAAGATCTTTTTCCTCGTTGATATACTCTTTTTTAGAACTTGAATTCTCAAGTATTTTGGTAAAGGTAGATTTGGTTTCGACCGTATCTTTGTCATGAACAGGAAGAAATGTTTGAACAATTGGTTTTTGTTTGGACAAATCTAGATTGCCTTGAGCGTTCTTGATAGGAATTATACTAATAGAAGCTAATAACTTTTCGCCGAGATCTACACCAAGGATATTGTCATATCTACTTTCAAAATCTTCTTTTCGTATTTTGGTAATATCAACTTTTTTACCCTTTTCATTATTTTCAGGTTTTGTAAATTGGACGGTAATATCCACTTGCGGGTTACCGAATTGCATATGTGCTTTGGCAAAAAGTTTTGGAGTGATCACACCTTTGATAAGAGTAAGCTTTTGGATTAAGTCAGCTTCAATTGACGATATTCTATAGAAGGATCTAATTTCACACCGCAGTTTTAGCACTTTTTTGGTTTGAACAATTTTTTGTTCTAAAGTCTGGTCTTGTTGTGGCGAAATTATTTTTAGATACTCATTTAATCTATGATATGGTGTATACTTGGTTAAGTAATAAAAATTAGTTGTTACTGGAATGACTAAGTTATTACAATCTTGAGTAACGAGGAAGAAGTATAATTTTGGATAGCCAGCTGGCGAAGTCGCTCCTACAGTTTCTAAATTACCTCTTTTGGAATCTTTAAAACTCACTGTATTACCATCAACTTCTTCTTTAAGTTCCCAATTTTGATAGGTATTATATCCTTTTAGTTTTTGGCTTCCATCTTTATTTAGCACATCAGAATAAAGTATTTCATCATTTTCACCTTTTACTTGGTGGAAATCTGTACCAAAAAATGTATCCCCTGAACCGTTTAAGAAACCAGCTAGAATTTTGAGATTTGGATTTTTGGAAAGTTCTTTTTCAGCTTTTTCTATTGAATCTACTATTTTTATTTCTTGCCCTGAGTGTTTTATTTTAATTGGTTTTATAATAATATATCCATTATTCTGCTTCACTGAATTTTCTTTAATTTGCCAAATACCCTCTTTTTTTGATATTTCAAAAGCTAAGGTACTATTACCATTAGTTCGATTGGTCATTCGATCAATTTTGACTGGGATTACAACCTCTCTATCAAGTGTTAGTTTTGCTAAGTTAGCCTTCTTTTGCCTCAATACTTTTGGATCTAAGGTCAAAGATTCAAATACAATCTGAGATAAATTTTGATACTGTTTGAAAGCTTTTTTATCAAATACTTTGAAATAATTATGATCTTGACTTAGTAACAAATGAGTCTCCAGGGTTTGAAGTTTGGATTCTATTTTGGACATGATAATTAGTATATCCTGTAGCTGTGGTTGGGTAAGCTCTTTTAGCCTAACTTCAGTTTGCCTTGCATAGTTTGGATGTCGCTTTTTTTCAGCTTCATTAAAGTTTAAGCTTAATTTTACAAGGTCAATCCATTGATCAACCCAACCTAGATTTAGGTTTGGAATTAGGTCAAAGTATAGTTTGAGTTCGATTTGGGAAAGCTGGATTTGATTAATTTCTCTAGTCAATTTGGCGTATAACAGCTCTATAACTTGATTATCATTCAGATTGTTTAAACTACTAAAACTAACAGGTAAAAATTTGATATTTTGTTTTTCTTCATCTTTTTTGAACCAAAATGTAATGTTGTAAATATATTTGGTTTCGGAATTATTTTTACCTGTTTTTAACTCGATTTTTTTAATTTTGAGTTTATTAATATTAAAAGATTTTAAGCCTAATTTTTGGTCATTCTGATTATTGTTTTTAAGGTTCAAAATGTCTGCCCAAACAAATTCTTCGTCTGTTAGGAACTGGTATATTTGATATGCCTCAGTATTTTCAATTACACTTTTGCACCTGAATAATAGGTAGTCCAAAAACTTATTGGAGTTGAAGTTAGAATTCTCATCAATTAATTTGGAAGTGCAATTATGGCTAGACCAACCGATGACTTTTTCTGCGATTGAAGGATAGCGAGGAGCAGATTTAGGGTGAACTAATGACCTGTTGTCTGATTTGAACAAGTTGGAATTATCTTTTTGTTGTTTCTCTAATTTATCAAATTTGGCATTGATCAGATTCTCCAAAATTTCAATAAAATTATCAACCGTACTTAGCTTAAGATAATCTAGTTTGGTAAGGTTATATAGTGAATTGCTAATAATCGAGTTGTTTTGATCGTTATAAATATCTGGGTTAAAATCAGATATATTGACTTTGAGACTTTGTAGGAACCTATTGGATAATTCATTTATTGCTGTACAATGAATAGCTTCAAGTTCTCGGATTTTGGGATCAAAGGTAAAGTAAAACTGATCTACGAAAGTATCTAGTATATCAGTAATACTCTCAGCATTTCTCTCTACAAACGCTTTGAGTTCAAGCATGATATTTCCAATCAAAATTGTGTATTCAACCTTAAAATCAATCAAATTTTTGTACAATGTTTCATCAAAAAGACTATGTAACTTGTCACTAGATTGAAGCTTGTCCAAAATTCCGATCCAAATATCTACGGTTTGAAATAGTTCATAGTTACATAACTCAATAATCTTTTGTTCGGTAAGCCCACCTTTAATATTCCTCAGAAACAATATATTCTTGTCTTTTCTATTTTTGTTCAATTTCTTTATTTCTTCTTTTAAAAACTTCTCATTTTTTTTTACTTTTGCATTTTCTTCCTTGGTTTTATTTCTTTTATTTTTAATATCCCAATCCTGCCCTGGATATTCAAGCCGTATAAAAAACTCTAAGAAACTATTCTTGAGACCTGTAATATATGGATTTTTGGCAATACTGGCAATACTTTCACGAACTTTGGTGGTAATCACTCCGAACTCTGTGCCAGTAATCATCATAGATTTGTCGCCATTAGCTTTGAGCCATAATCCCATATCCACTTGAGTAGCTGAGTCATCAACAAACATTCTATTCTCATTAACTTTGAGATGTTTGGCATATTCATAAGATTGCTTGAGGAATTGGAATCTGGTATCAAAGTAGTTTTGCAAACCATCATTGGTCAATTCTCCTACCGACTCAAAATTAACGGTGTGGATTTTGGTTGTAGTAGTTTGTAATTCTCCAGTTTGGTTAGTTTTGGAAAGATGGAAAATGGAAGGGTTAGAAGTTGACATATTGGATTTGTTTGTGATATTATCTGTTTGTTGACTTACGAATTTCAGTTTCAATTTCACCAGTTTTAATATTTGATTTATTGTAGATATTAAACCCTAGAAATAAAGCAATGATTGTTGTCGCACATAAACCAAAAATTAAAAGAGTTACATTGAGAATATATGATTAGGTGTGTTTAAACACTTTATATTAGAATCCTAATTTTTGTCAAAACCTTTCGAGTTTTATTAAACAAACTTTTTCTCGAATGTCGTGCCATTTGGGCGATAGTATTAATTAATATACAAAAAAGAATCATTAATTTCTCAATATTTTATATTCACCTCCCACACTGGAGTCGTTTTTTTGCCCAAAACCATCGACTAGATCATAATTATCGTTATGAACCTAACAAAAACAAAAACTGATGTAATAATCGACCAAACTATTGAAGAAATCAAAGTTCACGCTAATTTTTTGAGACTTTACACCGCTCCAAAAGAAATCTTGGCTGACATCCCTGTAGAGCAAATCAACTCAATAATGATCTTTGGCTCCAACATTAATATCCCTGCAATCTTGGTCAAAATCTGCAATACCAATCAGATACCACTTCATATCCTCACAGATTACAACAAACACAACGGCTCAATATACTTTACCCACCAATCGAATATTCTTAATCGCCAATCTCAATTTAAGGCTATTCTCAACCTAGACTGGCACCTTTTTTTAGCCAAACAGATCCTATGGCAAAAATCTGTAACTCAAATCTTAGCTATGAAATACTGGAATTGCTACCAGGATGAAATAGAAACTTTGGAAAAACTCCAACTTAAATTACCAAAACTAAAAACTATTGCTTCACTTATGGGAAATGAAGGTATATCTGCAACTTACTACTGGCAACAATTTGGTCAACAAATTCCAAAATCTTATCTATGGAAAGGACGGATCAAAAACCCTTGCCTAGACCCTATCAATAGCTTATTATCCTTGGCTTATTCTTTACTTTCTACCCAGTGCCAAACATCGTTAACCCTCAATGGATTAGATCCATATTTTGGAGTTTTGCATACACCCAATGATGATCGCCCTGCCCTTGTCTACGATATTATAGAAATATACCGAGTTATTTTGGTTGACCTTTGGGTGCTGGAATTGTTTCAAAGCCAAAAGTTTGTTCCTGAAGACTTTAGGTTTACTGCCAAAGGGATTTGTACTTTGGAATCTGACAAGAAAAATGAATTCTTTAGACTATGGTTCAAACGTCTTAAATATCAAAAATTCACTACCAATGAAGGTCAAATCACTATTGGCGAATTTTTAGACTACAATACCAAATATTTGATCAAATGGTTTGAAAAAATTAATACCAATAGCCAAAGAGATACTGGACGGTATGACAGGCTAGCTGAAAACCTAATCGTGTTCCAAAATATCGAAGAATTCAAATCTATTTAATCTTATGCGTGGTATAATATGTTATGATTTTAGTGATGACAAAGCGAGATCAAGATTAGTCAAAATCCTCTCTAAATATGGAACAAGAGTCCAGTATTCAGTTTTTGAATTCAAATTAGACAAAAAAACATGGGCGAAAATGATCCATACTCTCAGCGACAAAAAATTTCTCAATGGCAACCATAATATTATCATTATTCCAATTACAGATAGCGTCTTTAACAAGATTGCCTACCTTGGTAATGTATTTATGGCGTTTGATTATGACACGATTATCTATTCTGCATTGGGTACAGAAGGAATAGGTGAAAAGTCAAACAAGCTTAGAACTCGTAAAAAAGAAGTTATTAACGTTGATACCAAACTTCCAAATACTCCAAATGAACAGATTATTCTTGACAAAATATTCGGCAAATAGCACAATCAAATCTCATAGGTTTTATATTTTTTCTTTAGCCAGTGCAGTCGTGCCAAATGGGCGATATATATCAGATAAATTGAGTTGAGGTTAGACTTTTACAATTAAGAGTCGTTCTTATTCCTATTTCAGTATCAAAAGTTATCAACTAGCTTCAAAATGCTAGAACTTTACAGCTATTCTAATTTGAACTCAGTTTAGGTGATATAAAAAAGGCTGCATATTATGAACTACACAATTCTAATTTGAACTCAGTTTAGGTGATATAAAAAAGACTTGTGGCTCTCTATAAGACAATTCTAATTTGAACTCAGTTTAGGTGATATAAAAAAGAGGTAATACAAACAAGCTATCAATTCTAATTTGAACTCAGTTTAGGTGATATAAAAAAGGATAAGACAAAACTAAATTTAGATTCTAATTTGAACTCAGTTTAGGTGATATAAAAAAGACGAATAAATAAGGTAAACTCCATTCTAATTTGAACTCAGTTTAGGTGATATAAAAAAGTTAACCTATCCATCACAACATCATTCTAATTTGAACTCAGTTTAGGTGATATAAAAAAGACTTCTTAACTTCTTTTTGAATATTCTAATTTGAACTCAGTTTAGGTGATATAAAAAAGAGGATGCTCGGTATTTCAATGCATTCTAATTTGAACTCAGTTTAGGTGATATAAAAAAGTACACAGAAGGCAATACTCTTGATTCTAATTTGAACTCAGTTTAGGTGATATAAAAAAGACAGTCAAAGCTTCCATCGTAATTCTAATTTGAACTCAGTTTAGGTGATATAAAAAAGCTCTGCTCCAGCCGCCGCAGTGATTCTAATTTGAACTCAGTTTAGGTGATATAAAAAAGTGTGTGAGAGTTGAGTACCACAATTCTAATTTGAACTCAGTTTAGGTGATATAAAAAAGTGGTAGGCAAGTGCTGAACCATATTCTAATTTGAACTCAGTTTAGGTGATATAAAAAAGGTATGCTAGGAAATGTTGGTACATTGATCAAGCCCAACTATAAGGTGAAGAATTCAGTAGACGCAAGCCTGCTATTTTTTTTGATAAAATTTGATGCTAAAATAGAAAATTCTTAAATGCACCAGCTTGGTACGCTCCAAAAAGGACAGACAGCGACTGGCGAATTAAAACTTTATACTGTGATTAAATAAAGTGCAACAGCTTGCTGCACACTTCAATTTATTGCCAAAATCCATGAAAATATGTCATTAAGTTAGTATACTAATTTTTGATTAAACCTAGCTTTTAACCAAAATATTAATCCAATTAATTCATCTCTTGTCTTTATTTATGAATGCCCTATCCCCTGCCTTCCAAACAATCCCAAACCTTAAACAGCTAGTCAAAAATACTAGGATCAAAGCAATGCTCAAGGTTAACTCCGAAGCAATAGCAATGTATTTTGAAATAGGTAAAGAACTTGCCCTTAATATTGATAACAATGATGGAAGTAAAAATATTGTTCGTGAAGCCTCTTTGGCATTGATTGAAGAGTTTGGCAAAGGTGAGGGTTATAGTGAAAGAAACTTGTTCAACATGATAAAATTCTATCGTGAAGCCGAGTTAGATTCTCAACTGCAACAGCTTGCTGCAGTTCTACCTTGGGGACATATTTGTACAATTTTGGATAGGGTGAAAGATGGTAAAGAACGGCTTTGGTATATGAAAACCGCTTTAGAAATCCAGTGGGGTCGAGAAACGTTAGAATACCATATCAAGCAAGATAGATACAACAAAGAAATGGTAAAAGGTGAGCCAACCACTAATTTTGAACTAAAATTGACTGAAAATAGTGAACTAGCCAGCGAAATCATCAAAGATGAATATATTATTGAGGTTTTTGGAGCAAAAAAGCAAATGCTGGAGCGAGATATTGAAAACCAGATTATACGGAATATTAAAACATTTTTGACTGAACTTGGTGAAGGGTTTTGCTATATTGGCAACCAAAATAGCTTTGAAACTGATGGCGAACAGTACCGAACAGACCTACTTTTCTTTAATCGAAAGCTCAAGTGTCTATTTGCCATTGAGATTAA
The DNA here is from genome assembly GCA_043764135.1 of bacterium. Lineage (GTDB taxonomy): Bacteria > Patescibacteriota > JACMRA01 > JACMRA01 > JACMRA01 > JAYUKV01. The sequence continues at coordinate 7,683 of JAYUKV010000059.1, forward strand.
AGCGGGAAAGTTTAAACCTGAATATATCTCCAAGATGGAATGGTACTTACACCTACTAGATACCCAAATGAAACTACCAGATGAAAATCAATCAATTGGTATAATACTGTGTGGTTCTAAAGACAATTATCAAGTCAAAACCTTACTTAAAGACACCAGTCGTCCAATTGCTGTTGCTACTCATGAAATTATTGAGAAAATCGAGGCTAAAGTTGATGTATTGATGGGAGAAGAATAAAATTTTTATTATAGTAATGTAAATATGTATATCACAAAAATTAAAATTCAGAATTATAAAGGTATTGTTGATGATCTTACTTTAGATTTGGATATGTCACCTAAAAGTAATATATTTACTTTAGTAGGCCTAAACGAATCAAGTAAATCTACTATTTTAGAGGCAATATATGATTTTGCTAATAATGTTGATGATAAAGAAGCGTATAAGTTAATACCGAAGAGTAAGGTAGGCAAATTTGATAGCTTTTCAGGAATAACTTTAACAGTAAACCTAAATGATAATGATAAAACAAAAATTAGAGAATATTCTAAAACGCTTGATAGAAAAATTAATGAAATTGAATTTAAAGAGTCAATAGATGTTACAAAAAATTATAATTTCAAAAATTCTAAATATACAGGAATTACAGAAAATAAAACTGATTTTATTGTCTTTAAAAATTCAAAAGGAAAAGTGATTGCAAAAGATAAGATAAACCAAGTGTGGCAGTTTGTTAAAAACAATCTATTTCCTGAAATAATATTTTATAGAGATTTTTTATCTAAATTTCCTGAAAAAATCTATCTCGAGCCAAAAACTACAAAGGAGCATCAGTATTTAGCAATAGTAAATGATATTCTTTTATCTGTTAATAAAGATTATACAATTAAAGAATCAATTTTAGAGCGACTAAAAAATAATACCAGTTCTGATCAGTCATTACTTGATAGCGTTAAAAATGAATTATCCAATAAAGTAACGAAAACTTTGTATGAGGTATGGAATAAAATGAAAAAGGTACAATCAAAAGAAATATTAATAACAACTGGATCAGAAAGAGATGAGGCAGATGATAATATCCGATATTTTATTAAATTTCAAGTCAAAGATGGAGGTCAATCGTATCTAATTTCTGATAGAAGTTTAGGTTTTAGCTGGTTTTTTACATTTTTATTATACACCGAATTTAGAAAAGAAAGATTGACTAATTCAGGTGAAATATTATTTTTACTAGACGAACCCGCCTCGAACCTACATCAGACTGCTCAGCAAAGTTTACTGGGTACTTTTGAGCAAATAGCTGAAAAAGCAAAATTAGTTTATACCACACATAGCCATCACCTCATAAGTCCAAAATTTTTAGGAAGCACATATGTTATTAAAAATGAAGGATTAAATTATAATGAACCAGACGACTATACTTTAAACAATACGAACATAAAAGCATATAAATATAGACAATTTGTTAGCTTTTTCCCTGAACAAACAGATTATTACAAGCCAATTCTTGACACTCTTAATTATAAACCAGGAATGCTAGAATATATAAATAAAATTGTCATTGTAGAAGGCAAATTTGATTATTTTGTATTTCGATATTTTAAAGAAATTGTATTTGAAAATAACGATGAATATAATTTTTATCCAGGAACAGGTGCATCACAGTTAGATATTCCAATTAGTATGTATGAATCTTGGGGCAAAGATTATCTTACATTATTAGATGCGGATGCAGAAGGTATAAAGCAACAAAAAAGATACATTGATGAAATATCTTGTGAATCTAAAATTTTTACTCTTAAATCTATTGATAAAGACTTTGCAGGATTTGACACAGAAAAGTTATTTACTGAATTAGAACGGCTTGAAATTTGTAAAGTATTTAATAAAAATTCTACAACATACAAAAAAAGCGACTTTAACACAGGAATTCAAGAGCTATTTTTTCAAAAAATTATACCTACGTTTATTACAGATAAAACAAAAAATAATTTAAATTTAATACTAGGGCATAGCTGCACATTTTGACCAAATGTGTATTAGGATTTGAATTATTACACTAAATATTTCTGCACTGTTGTTTTACTGATTTTAAGCTCTTTGGCTATATCGCGGATACTTTTGCCCTCCTGTTTCAATTTACTGATTTTGAGTTGTTTTTGAGGGTCTAACTCTTTTCTTCCCCAAGAACTATCTCCATCTTTAAGCATTTTAGCCCGCTTGTTAGCTACTCCTGACTTAACTCTATCTCTGATTAATTCTTTTTCAAATTCAGCGTAGGCGCTGTTAATACTGAATATTAGTCTACCCATAGCGGTAGTTGTATCAATAGACTCTTTGAAGGAAACAAAATCAATTCCTAAATCTTTGAATAATTCAAGCGAATCTACCAGCATCTTAAGACTTCTAGCAAAGCGGTCAAATTTCCAAACTAGGACTATATCAAATTTTCTTTGTTTGACTTGCTCAAACAGTTTATCAAGCTCAGGTCTGGATTTGACACTTCCTGAGGCTTTATCCTCAAATATTTGATGTAGTACCCAGCCTCTTTTTTGAGCATACTCTTCTAAATCCCTGATTTGCATTGAGGTTGACTGTTCTTGAGTGGAGACCCTGGTATAGATGGCTACTTTTTTAGTCATTGATATCTAAATTTAAGAACCTTCCCTCTTCATACGCTGGAAAACATACCTCAAAACAGGTCAATTCTTCATTTACGTTAGCTGTCCATTGCATAATATCATCAACTACCAAATCAATTTGAAATTCTTGATTTTTATTTCCTACTTTATAACTTTCAGGAGTTTTATTTTGATTCTGTACTACAAGCTCTCCGCTTCCAGAAATATAACCTTCTATAGTTCTATCCCCTTTTAAAATTTTCTGCTTTGGTGTGTTTTCTCCTTTTGATATTTCAATGATCCCTAGATCGCAATTGCTTCTATTTTTAAATTTATAAACATGGCAAACAACTCCTAATTTTACCTTTATTGTTTCAATAAATTCTACTGGCTCCATTATTCCGTTCAGGGCGAATTCCTTAAGTATATATGTACCAGTAAACTACAGTATTTTGATACAGTCAAATGAATGGTAAAAAAGTATGGTTTTATCAAGTTTTCAGGAAGATAATTTTTAACAGGTAATCTGGTACAGTTTTATAATCTAATATATGCTACTATTTAGATACACAAAAGTACTTTTAATGATATGCCAATATTTAAGATTTTAAATGCCGAGGAGAGGAGGCAGTTTGATAGCCCACCAAAATTCAATGGAGAGGACAGGAAAAAGTATTTTAGACTGAACCAAAAACTAGAATCAGTTCTAAATGGATTGAGAACTCCAACAACTAAAGTAACTTTTCTTTTGAGTTATGGTTATTTGAAAGCTAGTGGAAAGCTGTTTCAAGGATTTAGTGATGACGATCTAGATTTTGTAATTTCAGCACTGGGTTTTGAAAAAGATCAGATTGATATATCAAAATACACCAGATTTATAGCTAGAAGTCATAAGAAATTAATTTTAAAACATTATGAATACTCAGATTTAGAGATTAATTATGAAATTAAGCTTAGAGAGGAAATTAGATTCTTTCTACGCTCTCAAACAAGGCAGAGACAAATATTTGGCTCTCTAGCTGATAAGATGGTTAAAGATGGGGTACTACTCCCAACATACAATTATCTGGCTTCAATAATTGATGAGGAGGTTAGAAATTATGACCTCACAATTGAAACTAAGCTCAAAGCCAGCTTAACTTCAGAGGATATTGCTGAGTTTGAAGGACTATTAACCAAGTCTAAATCTACAAAGGGAGGTGAATTAGATGAAACCCTACCAGAAAACACTCCTTATATTCTAACTGAATTTAAACGTTTTAACCAATCTTTTAAGCCCTCTAAGATCAAGAAAAATATTAACGCACTCCAAAAACTCAAGAACCTATATAATAGATTTGAGCCTGCAAAAGAAGCTGTTAATTTTACTGATGAAGGAATTAAATATTATGCCCAATTAACAATTAATCAAAAACTCTATCAGATTATTAGAAAAGGTAGTGATGCAAGGCTCGTTTACTTCTATTGCTTTATTAAACACCAGTATTACACCATTAATGACACTTTAGGGCTAAACATGCCACAACTTTTCGCAATCAAGTTAAAAGAGTCTGTGATGAAAACTATTTTGAAAACAGAAAACAGCGCGAACAATTACTTAAAGAAGCTCAAGAATCAAGAAAGAAGCAATATATCAGCATTCAAACTATGAAATCTATTATTAAGGATGGTGGGCTTACAGATGAGCAAAAAGTAGTAAAACTGAATAAACTAATTGAAGAGGTTGAAAAATCCTTAATATCAAACCAAACTATTAGAGATATTGAAGAGGTAAGACAAAAAGATGAGTTCTATTTTATGGAAGTAAACTATCGTAAATTAGCCTCAAAACTAGGAAATGTTATTAAGGAGATAGAGTTTAACAAAGAGCAAACTGACAATCCTGAGTTACTAAAAGCCATTGAGCATTATATCGTTACAAACGGTGAGGTTGGTGTTAAGCCACCAAGAGAGTTTTTATCTTCTCAGCAAAGGAAAAAACTTAAGAAAGGTAAAGAATTTAGGAAAAACCTGTATAAAGTGTTATTATTTCTTGCTGTTGCCGAGAATTTGCGAGCTGGTAGAATCAATCTCATATATTCCTACAAATACCGCAGTGCTGAGGAATACTTGTTTGAAACCAATGATTTTGAACAGAATCAAGATAAATATCTGAACCTTGCGGTATTAGAGGATAAAAAAGACTTTACTAAAGTTAGTGCTACTTTGACCAGTAAATCAAATGAAACTTACACCAGTGTTAATGAGCATATCCTCCAGGGTATAAACACCTCGATTCAATTTGATAGTAGGGAGAGGTTTACAATTTCAACACCAAAACTACCTGAGTCAAAAACCAAATTATCAGACCTTTTACCCAAGGAAAAGTACATCTCTTTGATTGAAATCATGTATTTAATTGCTAATTCTACCAGTTTCTGTGATTTGTTTGAGTCCAGCCAGCACGGTGGTAATAAGCAAAAGATTGATAGAAAGGTGCTTCTAGCAACCATTTTTGCCCTTGGCTGTAATATTGGTGTAAGCAGGGCAGCTAAAATCACCAAACTTCCTGAAAGCGAGCTTGAGTATGCCAAAAAATGGTTTCTATCTCAAGAGAATTTAAAAGAAGCCAACGAAAAGATAGTTGAGGCTATAACCAAACTTGATTTGCCTAACATTTACAAACAAATTGACGGAAAGCTTTACACCTCTAGTGATGGACAAAAAGTTATCAATAATACTGAAACTCAAAACGCCAATTATTCCTATAAATACGGAGGTGGAGCAAGATTGAGTGTGAATTACACCCACATTGATATGAGACATATCTTGTTTAATTCTACCGTTATTTCAGCTTCTGAACGAGAAGCTATTTATGTAGTAGATGGACTACTTCATTCCAAATGGATTAAAAGCGATATTCACTCAACAGATACTTTTGGAGCTACTGAAGCTGTTTTCGGTCTTTGGTATCTTCTCGGTTTTGATCTAGTACCAAGAATTAAGGACTTAAATGATCAAACTTTGTATGCAGTAGAGCATAAATATATCTATGAAGACAAAAAGTACAAACTTGTACCTGTGAGGAAGATTAAGCTAGAGCTGATTGAACAGGAGTGGGTCAACCTGCTTCGACTTGCCACAAGCATCAAACTTGGTGTTTGTTCAGGCTCACAAATCCTTAAAAGGCTTAATTCTTATTCCAGAAAAAACAATCTGTATTTAGCCTTAAGAGAATTAGGAAGACTGATAAAATCAGTTACAATATTAACTTACCTAGATGACCCAAAACTTAGAATGATGGTAGAAAAGCTACTAAATGTAGTTGAACACTCTAATAGATTCAGTAAAGTAGTTTGGTTTGGCAACGGTGGTGAAATGTATATTAAAGAGAAAGAAAACCAAGATATAGCCGAAAGCTGTAAGAGATTGCAAGAGAATAGTATAATTCTACACAATTACTATTGCCTGACTGATTTAGTTCAAAATGAACCAGATGAAGAGAAAAAGATTAAGATGCTTCGAATTGTTAGAAATGGATCTCCTATATCTTGGTCTCATATTAATTTATTTGGTGAGTACAACTTTAATGAAGAAGATAACCAAGATTCACTAGACTTAAATCCGTCTAGAATTAGCGAGTTCAGATTGGATGATTATCTGGACAGGCTAAATGGTGATTAATAAGACAAATGAGAAATAATCTGGAAATCTCTAATACACATTTGGTTAAAATGTGCATCTATGCCCAAGTGGATTTGTTTTTAACTAAAACAGAAAATATTAATGGCATACAAAAAAATATAATTGTAGAAATAAAAAGGGCATCTATTAAACTTACAAAAGATAAGGAGCATAGCCAGATTGAAAAATATAAAAAATCAATATTATAACAAAATATTTGTAATGGGAATAATCAAAAATAGGAATTTTATCTAATAGGTAAAGATTACGATAGTGATATTAATGAGCTAATTGAATCAAATAAAAATCACGGTGAAGCTGACAAAGGGTTAACTTTATCAATTAATAATGGTAATAT
>JAYUKV010000060.1:0-14272 GCA_043764135.1 bacterium
GGTAATGGGTAGTTTTCGGGATTATTTTTTTAGACTTTCTTTGGTTTTTTAACTCCGTATTTTGATCTACTATGTTTTCTTTCTACACCGAACTTCTGAGATTTACCTACAGTAGCACAGTCTAGTTTGACTCTTACAATATGGTATCTTACAACTGGAAGATCATCAGGAATAGTTGTAATGTGCAAAAAAAATACCGATAATTGCTTATCGGTATTATACCACACTAATTCAAATTAACCAAAATTAGCGGGGATTAATAATCAAACCTTTTTCGTAATTTACAAACACTACGATAAATCAACCAATAAATCTAACTATTGCCTATTGCAATTGATATTTATTGTGATTTTATCGTGCTTATTGTTAATTAGGAAAGAGGTTGATTCTTGTTGAAGTTATCACTATTCTTCCCCCAACCATTAACATCATAATCAGTCTCAAAATCTGGAAATGGATTGAAGTTAGTACCTCTATTGTAAGTTTCAATTAACTCTTGATATGAGAACGTGTTGATTATTGTGTGTGGGTAAGTTAGTAATTGTGCATAATAATGTCCACTATTCATATTTTCAATTATTCTTTTTACTTGGGCATTACCGTATCTCTCTATACTCTTATACAGCTTAGTAAACTTCTCAATAACACTCAATTCTTCAGAATTCTTGAATGTAGAAGTAGGAATAGTCTTAAGTCTATTAAGTTCTGCAATCTTGAATAACTGTTCATGATTGAATTCGAACTTAGTTATTCTCTTATCTATCTTATCCTTGAAGTATGGGTGATTGAATAGTACACAATCTTTTGCACAGTTAATATATGGTAAAGCTCCATAACCAGGGTTGATTATTTCTTTAAAGATCGTAACTGCTTTTTTTTTACCATATAGGTGTCTCATTAGAGAATTATGCCAACTCATAGCATACAAACAATTCTGATCTAATTCAACATTTATCCCTAACATCTCCCTATGCCCTTCAATAACCTTCAAAGCAGAATCTTTGAGCTGCATATATGTATGACAAGAAAATATCTGAATGTAGATATTCATACAATCAACTATGAAGTCTAACACTGCATGAGGATCATCAAGATTCTTCTTGTAGTATTGATATATATTTAGAATATAGTCTTGTGGGAGTTCTTTAAGTATCTCACTTACTCCTACTTCACACAATCCATTAGTCATAACCAACATTCTAGGATCTTCAAAAGAATAGTCTATTCCACTAGTATTTAGTTCATTAAGTATCTTCAATGCACCATCAACTGCAGATTCAGAGAACCCATTAGCTATGAAGTAATGTTTTTGTAGGATAAAAGAGGGTAATGCTCCTTGAGCATAACCAAGATCAAAGAATGAAGGATAAGAATGATCCGCATTGGGATATTCTATATATTCAACTGGAAGATCATCAGGAATAGTAGTAATGTGCATAAAAAAAATACCGATAATTGCTTATCGGTATTATACCACACTAATTCAGATTAACCAAATTAGCGGGGAAAATCAACTCCATTGAACAAATCAGAATTGAGTAGGATATTCTCGTCACTCATCCATAATTTGCCAAGTTTATCTGGATTTTGCTTCATTAAGAATGCAAAATCAGAATAGGATTCAACCCAGATCTTGACAAGATCTTGAGCTGTGCGGCCTTTGATTTGCCGAGCTTTCTTATCAGTGATCAGCCTAATCAGAGTAATAGCATCACGATAGATGAAGTTGGTATTGATATGACTGTTACGGTCATATACACTAGCCTTTGATGCGTTGCCTTGGTAAGACTCTGCAATTAGCTTACTTGCTTCAATCTGTGTGTTTGCATCAAAACCAAGAGAGGTATACTGATTGGTTGGTAGTTGATGCTCAAACTCGAATCGACCTAACTTGTAGTTTTCATCGTAATAGCCTTTACGACTATCACTATAATCCTTAGCTTCTTCCAGAAGATCTTTACGATTCTTCACCTTCTCCAAAAGATTATTCTTCACCAAAGGTGAGTTCACCAAAGCGAACTTACCAATCTCACTAGTTCCCTTAATTGGGTTACCTAGTTTGCTGAATCCTTTTGGAATAGAACGCGCACCTTCTGCATTATACGTAGAAGCCATCTGGTACTCATCGCTCAGATCGACACCGGTCAAGTCAAAAAGCTGAACTTGATTGATGTCAGATTGATCTTCTTTATCAGCACTGGCTTTGATAGCTATTGCTTTGAAAGTGTTAAGGCTTTGTGTAGTTACAGCTCCAACAGACTTGTTACCAAAGCCTCCTCCCATTAGTACATCAGTACCCACGGAAGCAAGACCATAACCTAGGCAATGTCCAAGTGAGACATCGTAACGGTTGCACAAAGCTGCGCGATTGCCAGGCTCAACAGGGTTGAACCAGTTATAAGTTGTAGGATTGTACCAGTTCTTAGTTTCCTGATCTGCTCGAGAATATGCTTCGCGAGTATATTGGAATCCGAACAGCCCAACCCCACATCCGATAGCTCCTCCAAAAAGTGTGCCAAGCCCAGGCATTAGAATAGCGCCTAGGGTAGCTCCTGCTGCACAAGTTGCTAGGCTTCCCCCAACATTAACTGCTGTGTCAACAGGATTGATTACTGTTGAACTCAGAAGGTTAGGAATAGCCATAAGAGTTCCTGAAGCAGACTCGCCGACTCCATAACCAAAATTAATTGATTCTTGAAGAAGTAGATTGGTAGATTTGTTCTTCTCAATCTGAGCTTGCAAGCGGGGCTTGAGTTCTTCACGAAGTTGATAATAATCTTCTTGTGAGAGTCCAGTATTAGCCAAGCTAGTGTAAGGCATTGCTTTGTTGAGCCAGGCCTCTAGATCAAGGTTGGTATAAAGACCGTCTTTGATACGCTTTTCCAGGACATCGAATTTGTAACTTGTTGCTAATTGCTTAACTTGATTGTTACGAAATTGAGCAAGCTTATCGATGTCATACAATTCACGTAATTTGGCAAGACGTTCTTTATCACTATTGGCTTGATTGGAAGCAGCTTTGAATTTTGGAGAAGGTGTAATATCCTTGACAGCCTTACAATAAGGCAAACCCCAGTTAGTACATAGTTCATTGACAAATGCTTCAGGTGGCGGAATTTGCTTCATCTCATACCGATACATTGCTTGAGCAAGTTGCATTTGGTAGATCTGCTTTTGGATAATTGGATTATCCGTATCAGCACGATCAATACCTAATGCTAGCCGAAAAGCATGAAACGCTTCAACAATATTATCATGATCTGAAAAAATAAAGAATTCCTTGATTTCTTCCAAACTTTGAGTTCCGTCAAGACTAGTTCCATAAGAACCACGAATCTTATTCGTCTGCTTATGCTTGCCAATATTTTGTTTGAAGTAAGTGGGTAACTCCTCTAACAAAAACTTTTCCATGGCAGCATAATTGCGCCCCATAGATTCCATTGATGCTTTATAAGCTTCGAAACTTTTTTGAGTTTTTGGCTTAGACTGTGCAACTTTATCTTCAATACGTTTTTCCGCCTTCATCCTTGCTTCTTCTTTTGCAATACGTTGCAACATCTTAGGATCTTTGGCATCTTGAAAAATACTTGCATATGCAGGTACTTGTCCCAAAAAGTTCAAAGTCAAAAGACAAACAGAAGCGATTTTGCGATTAATTGCCATTGGAATTTCCTCCTTAAAGAAAATGTGTTATAGTTAATGACTAACCTTATAATACCAAAAAAATAGACCAATGTCAAGTGTATTTACAAGATCATTACATATGAGAAAAACCCATAAACTTATTGAACTCTGATTGAGGTTTTGAATATCGTTATAATAAATGAGGTGTGGTTTGAGTATTATATCCCTAATAAAAATTGCTAAATATTTAAAATTTTAATGTGAGGAAGTCTATTGTAGTAATAAGCTCTAATTCAAATATTTTCCAAACAAGCTTTGCATGCTCCTAATTTATCTTCTTTCTAGAAAAGTTGAAAGTTATTGTATACTCAAATATCACATTTCAGAAAAATTTTGTAAAAGTGATACTTAAATAGGACTTTCGCAAAATCACAAAATCCTAACATCACAATGGGATAAAATCAAGGATTCCCTTTAAATGGATAATCCGATTTTATCAATTGTGATTGTTGTCTTTTGTGATTTTGCGAATGTCCTATAAAACCACTATAATAAAATTAAAAAATGATAAAAAAATAAACCCTTTCGGGATTATTTTTTTAGGCTTTCTTTGGTTTTTTAACTCCGTATTTTGATCTACTTTGTTTTCTTTCTACACCGAACTTCTGAGATTTACCTACAGCAGCACAGTCTAGTTTACCTCTTACAATATGGTATCTTACACCTGGAAGATCTTTTACACGACCACCACGTAGTAAAACTACAGAGTGCTCTTGTAAGTTGTGACCCATACCTGGGATGTAAGCGATAACTTCCATCTTGTTAGAAAGTCTAACCTTAGCAATTTTTCTGATCGCTGAGTTAGGTTTTTTAGGAGTGGTTGTATATACTTTTGTACATACACCTCTCTTGAAAGGTGATGTGAAGTTCTTTGGTCGGTTCTCGTTAGAGTTCCAAGTTCTGTTCATCGCTGGAGACTTAGTTTTGTAAGTCTTGTCAGTTCTACCTTTTCTGATAAGTTGATTAATAGTTGGCATAATTAATTTACTTGTACCATGTTAATATTATTGAAATTATGGCCTTCCTCAAAGATATATACTCTGTTGTTCATAAGTAAATCTCTGTGTCTGTTCTTAGGAAGCATTCCTTTAATTGCAGTATAGATAGGAAACTTTGGATTTTTTTCTTGGTATTGCTTGTATGAAGTTGTAGTTAAACCTCCCATATAACCTGAGTGTCTGAAGTAATTCTTCTTCTCTGGTTTTTTACCTGTTAAAACAGAATTCTTGGCGTTTATTACAACTACTACTCCTCCGACATTTACGTCTTTAGAATATGTAGGCAAGTTTTTACCTAGTAAAAGTCTAGCTGATTCAGTTGCTAATCTACCAATTGGAGTTTTAGAAGCATCAACAAGATACCACGTTCTATTCAGACCTATAGTCTTAGGTCTTGTAGTTTTTGTCGCTTTTATAATTGACTGTGACATATTTATGATACTATAGTTACAATTGATTTATCGTGTTCATTGAATGGTTCAGCATATTTCAAAATTGAAACATAACCTCCATTTCTATCTTTTAACTTTGGTGTTACTTCCTCGATTAATTTTCTAGCAACAGGTTCTGATAAATACGGTCTCACCTTACGGTAAGCAAGTTGTGTATCATCTCCTGCTCTTTTTACTAGAGTTACTAGTCTTTGGAATTTTGGTGAAAACCATTTTGCTCTCGCAGTGAAGGTAGTTATTTGACCATTGATAATTAAAGCCGAAGCTAAATCAATCCATAGTCTCTTTCTTTCTTCAGTAGTTCTCTTGAATTTACTTGTACTTTTTTTGTGATTCATAAGATATTAATAAATTACAATACTTCTAATACAGTTTGATATGATCTGTGACCATATACTTTATGATAATTAGATTTTGCTCTATATTTTACAACTCTAATTTTTTCGCCTTTGATGTGTTCAATAACCTTTGCTTCTACTTCTGTTAGCTTACCAGTTCTGTCGAAAATTACAGGTAATTTAATCTTAGAACCTGCTTCAGCTTCTAATCTATCAACAATAATTTTTTGAGAATGATTCACTAGGAATTGATTATTGCCACTTTCTACTACAAATGACATATTTTTTAAACAATTTCTATGATTTTAATTTTATGTGTTTGATTCTGAGTTTTTACTTCAGTCTCGTCGCCTTTTTTCTTTCCTAATATTGCCTTGGCTAGAGGAGATTCATTTGAAATTTTACCCTTAATAGGATCAACTTCAAAAGTACCAACTATTGTTAGATCGTATTCAACCTTTGAGTCTAAATACTTGATCTTTACATGAGAACCGATTTTAACTTTTGTAGAGTGTTCGTCGTCTTCAATTAATTCATAGTCTGACAAAATATTTTCAATCTCCGCAACACGAATGTTGAAAGTTTCTTCTTGAGTCTTTGCTGCATCTAGTGCAGAATTTTCTCTCAAATCACCGAGAGATCTAGCTTCCCTAATATCATCTTGGATCTTAGGAATTTGTACAGTCTTCAAATCTTGAAGCTCGTGATTAAGTTGGTCTAAACCAACTCTAGTAATATAATTAGGCATTTTAGTTATAATTTATTGATTATTTACATTGAATTGTCAATGAAGTTTTGTAGTTGTTCTATAATTAAATTATATCACATTTACTCTTCTTCATCAGCAAACTTGAGATGCTTGTCAGATGCAACTTTTCTAACAATTGCATTTACAAGTGATGTATATTCTCCTGCTATGACTTCTTGAGTTAATCGAGGATATTTTCCTAAGAAATTACCTTCGATAATTTCTTCAGACTTTGCTAGAGCTTCGTCTATTTCAATAAAAAAAGAAATCAAAATGGAAATTACTATGTGTGGAGTAATTGTTAAATCCTGTAGATAAAGCTGTATTTTATCAAGATAGAATTGTTGATTATTAATAAAGATATTAAACCTAAGTTCTATCTTATCATAGTCAATCTCTTCTTCCTTGTACAGACAATTATCAACAATAAAATTCCAATTAATTGCATTTTCTGAAATATGAGTGGGCTCAAGTAAATACTCGTAGATCCCTGTTGCTAATACAAATCTTTCAGTTTTGTTCCACATATAGAATTTTTAATTATTGTGATAATACTGAACAAAATGTTATACAAGTTTGTTCAATACTTTCTTTCCCTTGTAGTAACCACAATTGTGGCAAACTACGTGAGGTAGCACTTTTGCTCCGCAATTAGAGCATTTTGCTAGTTGTCTAAGAGTTTCAACTTTACCATGCTTATTAGCTCTTCTTGTTAAAGTTCTTCTCTTAGATTGTTTTTTGGTTTGTACTACTGACATATTTTATATTTATTCAACATTAACGTAAGTTCTTGAAACCAGATTGCCGTTAAAGGCGATCGTCTTTTTGTGAGAGAATGTTACGTGTCCGTCAGCAACAGCAAATAAAGTATCATCTTTACCAGTCTTAACGTTCTTGCCCGCGTGGAACTTAGAACCTCTTTGTCTGATAATGATGTTTCCTGAAATTACTGCTTGACCTCCAGATGTTTTAACACCCAATCTCTTTGAAATGCTGTCTCTACCGTTTTTGGTTGAACCAGCAGCTTTTTTCTTAGCCATATTTCAATAATAGTTAATTTAATAGATTAATTAATAATGATTAACGCTTAGACCACTGTTCTCTCTTTCGAGCTTTTCGTAGTCCTGGTCGTTTTGGTAATACTTGTCTGATATCTGTTGTCAGATATCCAAGTTGTCTTAGAGTTGCTTTGTAAGATTCGTCTGATTTTACTAGAGCTTTAGCTATTGCTAGTCTCACAGCATCAGTCTGACCATTTACTCCACCTCCGTTGACGAATACCGCGAATTCTCCTTTGTTTACTCCAATATTCGTGAAGAAATTGTTAAGAGTATCCAAGTAAAATTCAGGTAAATATTGTTTGGCTTCTTTTCCGTTTATAGTTATTTTCATTTCAGCGTCAAGAGGATAGAATTTTGCCCTCGCTGCAGATGCCTTACGGCGGCCAACTCCGTAAAAATATCTGTTAGTAATAGAAGTACTCATAAGATTGATATAACTAGTAATAATAATAGACACTATGTTGTTGTTTTGTCAATAGTTTATAAATTTTTACTATGAACAGAAAATAATTATTGTAAATTATATCAAAATGTAAATATTTACTAACAATATTGAATAAAAATGTATTAATTTTGCATAAATTATTTTCTTGTGTTATACTCTTGGCCGTAACATAATTCGTGTTATTATCATACAAAATCAAACAAACAAAAAAACATATATAAAAATATTTATGTCTTCCAAATTAAAGTTAAAGACGTTGGGAAAAATATCTTTCCAAGCTTTAAATATTATAAAAATAAGACCAATTGCAAAAGGAATTCTTGCAACATTTTCAGCTCTTACAATGATGCTGGCTATTTTTGGAACTATTCCAGTACTTGCGGGGCCTTCGGTCCTATTGGTAAACGACCTAGCAGATACTCAGTATAACCCACTGACTTCAAACGCTACTGGTATTAACGGAACAACAAGGAAAACCCTTAGATGGGCTATTGAACAAGCCAATAGGCAATGTGATGCAAATAATGTAAATGGCTTTGTTACAACTATCCAATTTGATTGGGCTAATATGAAAGTAAATGGAGCAGCTGCGGCTACAGTGGCAGAAACACCTGTATCTGATACTGTTGGAAAATACAGTGTTGGAACTGATGTTGTTTATAGAGCCGCTTTAAATTCATATTTACCTGATTTAATATGTCCATATACTAGAATTGATGGAGAAATAGGTAATCCTAATAGAACATTTATCGGTAGTGGAAATACTGTTGGTACTTCTGCAAGCACAAGCACTGTTAACAAAATTAAAAGACCTGCTATCGAAATTTACCCTAAGACAAACTATGTTTATCAAGTTAAATTAGCAGCCACTGCTGCAGATACATACGCTGCAAAGGTTCAAGGTCAAAGACTTTGTGGTATAATGTTAAGATCTGAGGCTCAACAAGTAAACGGTATTTCAATATTCGGATTCGGTGGTGGTCAAATCAACGATGGTAATATCTGTGCATCTCCTTATGCTAATGGTGATGGTGTCTCTAGACCAGATCCTGCTTCTACAAATGGTAACGTAAGTTTAACAGGTTATTTCCCTCCTGTAAATGCTGTAGGTACTTTTTCAAATGGTGGTCAAGGTGTAGATATAATTATAGCTACTAACACAACCGGTATTGCTACAACTGCAGAATTATTGACCTACCCTACTGGTGGTACTGCTGGTATATCTGCGGCAAACCTTACTGCTCTAGGTGTAGGTGCTACTAACTATTCATTATATCCTTCGATTTATAGAAGCATAACAGGAACTGGTTGTGGTAATGCAGTTGACTTGAATCCGATTCCCAATTCTAATTTAGCTCTATTTACAGGTCCGATCAGGTGTCAAACAAATTTTGCCAGCACAAGACCTCAAAATACATCATTTGTAGAATTCAACAATAATGTTGTTGGTGCAACATCAAATCTTAAAGATCCTACTGGGACTTTTGCACCTGGAGAAGCATATTCCGCTGCTAAAGCTATTGCTATGAGATGGAACACTAATGAAGCAGCTCCTACTGGAAGACCAACTAATTACCACTCTGTTGGTTCTGGTATTTATGTACAATCTTCAGATTTGGGTAAGGCGTATAATAACATTATGGCATATAATGGAGGAACCCCAGCTTCAGTAGCAGGAAGTGGATCACAAGCTGGTATAACATTTGATATTGCCGGTTATGGAAGTATAAACTCAGCTACTACCTCAGCTCAAAACTTAAACGCTGAAGGATGGCAATTGTTTTATAATGAATCTTACATGAACATATCTAACAATAGAGGTTATGGTGGGCATGGTATATTCACTAACTCAGCACAAAATGGTTCAACTATAGACCCAATGAGACATTATTTCTACAATAATGATGTTTATTCTAATGGTGGTGCAGGTATGAGAACATTCGTTCCATCAATAGATATTGTTGGTAACTCAATATATAACAATGGAAGACATGCTGCTACAGGTGCTGCTACAGCAACTGATGGTACAATTGAGTTCGGTTCTTATGGAGCTACTGTTGCATATAATGAATTGGTTTCTTCATTTACACAAGGTATATATGCTGAATGTGGAGATGGCTATATTTATCAAAATAAAATTTATGATAACTTTGGATCGTCTGTTTCAATGCCGTCTTACAACATGAGCTGTCCAAATGGAGGTGCTCCAGTTAAAGGAGGTTTAGTAATCTCTGAAAACTCGATGTACAATAATGGTAAGTTGGGTATTGATAGATACACTGTTAATGTAGTAAACCCTGGATCATATGGTAATGATAATGATGAAAAACCAATTGGATCAGGATCAGATACATATTCTATAACCCAAAACACTGGAGTAGTTAAATACGTTACTTTAAACAGTAATGCTGCCTTAACTGGCGATCCTTTAGTTAAAACAACCCTTGTATCAGCTAATAATATGATGCCATTTCCAATCTTTACTTCAACAACACAAGACTGTTCAACTGGTAAACTATATTTGAATGGATTTACATATAAAGATTCAGTAGTCGAAGTATTTGCACCTGATGGTTTGGCTAAAATAAACACTTATGATGGGGAAGGTAAGGATTATAAGTTTGATTTTGCTGATGATAATAAATGGGCCACTGCAGCTTTAGATACAAATACAGAAATTACTCCATATACAAATGATGATGTTAAAGACCCTATTTATCTTGACTCTTTGACAGGATTAATAAAAACTATCTCAACTTCTGGAATTGCCGGTGCTGTGTCATTAGACAAAGTAATCCAAG
The DNA here is from genome assembly GCA_043764135.1 of bacterium. Classification (GTDB taxonomy): domain Bacteria; phylum Patescibacteriota; class JACMRA01; order JACMRA01; family JACMRA01; genus JAYUKV01. The sequence goes on from JAYUKV010000060.1 coordinate 10,528, forward strand.
GTGAAACAATCACAGGAGATAGAGCACACGAATTTTCAGTTGAAATTCCTGCATCAACTGGTTTGTCAGTTGGTTCAGTGATAACAGCTACAGCATCATCTTTTCCTCCAACACTTACTAATGAAGTTGGAGTAACATCAGAGTTCTCACCTACATTCTTAGTTAACCCCGTCAATACATGTAGAGATCTTACAATTGATAAGAATCAAGGAGCTAATAACCAAGAAAACACAGTAACTGAATCTGCAGTTGACGCTGTTGCTGTTGGTGTACAAGATTCATATACTATTACAGTTAAGAATTTAGGTCCAAATGCTAACCCATCTAGTGATATTGTTTATGTAGAAGATACTCTTAATTCACAATTAACACTTGGAACAGTTACAGGTACTGGTTGGACATGTACTATTGTAGGACAAAAGTTCACATGTGCTAGAGCAGCTACAGATGCAGCGCTTGCAAATGGTACTTCATATCCTCCAATCACTGTTAATTTCACACCTAATGCATTGACTCCATTAACTAAAATCCCTAATACCGCTACTCTTGGTAGAGTTGTAGATAGCACTGCTAATAGAACAACTTATCGGTTAACAGGAACTGGAACAGCTGAGACTTTTTCTAAGACTCTTGCTATAAATGCTGCAACACTTTCAACATTCAATGCAGAATTAATCCCTGTTGTTAACAACTCAGCACAAGAACCAGTTAAGCTAATAGGTGAAAGAGCTTCAATAGTTAAAAAATGGGACGCTCCAACTCCAACTTATAAAGTCGGCGATACGCTAGCTTATACAGTTACAATTACCAACGAAGGTGCAACACCACTTACAAAGTTTAATATAAAAGATGATCACTTCGCTGGTGACACAACGTTATTAAATGCTCCAACATGTAGTTCTACAACTGCAGGTGCACCTACTATTACTGCTGCTGGTTTAGTTGCAGGTATAGATTTTGTATCAACAACTCCAATTGCTGTCGGAGGTACAGTAGCAATAAAATGTACTGTAACTGTTAAGGCGTTGGGTGCTGCTGGTTCTAAAATTATTAACACAGCCACTCTTGCTCCAGTAGGAACTCAAGCTCTTGAAATTGTTACGCCATCAGTACTTCAACAATCTGACGGTGATGTAGCAGCAACTGAAGTTGCTAATGATAATATTGAAACAGTACCTCTAATCGAAACTCCTAAGATGTCAATTGTTAAGAAATGGAAAGCACCAGCTCCAACTACATACACTGTAGGAACTGCTCTTGACTTCTCAATCTTCATTGCAAACGAAGGAACAACTCCAATCTCTCAATTTGTATTAACTGACGATCTATTCGGTGGCGCTACTAACGTAGGTGCAATGACTTGTGACTTAGCTTCATTTGTTGCTCCATTCAATGCTGTTGCTATCAACTTAGGTGCAACTCCAATTGCTGTAGGATCTTCATTAGAAATTAAGTGTACAGTTGCGGTAACTGCTGTAGGAACTGCTGTATTAAAGAATACTGCTACTCTAGCTCCAGCTGCAGGTGATACTACAACAGTAATCGTAGCTCCAACTGCATTACAACAATCAGATAGTAATGTTGCTGCTGATGAAGTTAAGAATGATGACATCTCTGTACCACCAGCTCCTATCGTAAATGAGAAAGCTTCAATAGTTAAGAAGTGGAATGCTCCAGTTCCAACTACATACAAGGTTGGCGATGCTCTTAACTTTACAATCACAGTTACTAACGAAGGAACTGTACCATTGACTAAGTTTAACTTAAAGGATGATGCATTCGCTGCTGCTGCTCAAGTAGACGCTGCTACAATGTCATGTGTTCCATCAGTTGCTCCAGTTGCTCCATTAACTGCTGCTGTATTAACTGCAGGTGTAGACTTCACTCCAACAACTCCAGTTGCTGTAGGTGGAAACATTGCATTTGCTTGTACAGTTAACGTTGTAGCATTAGGTGCTGCTGGTACTTCACTAGTAAACACAGCTACTCTTGCTCCAGTAGGAACTCAAGTATTAGATATTGTTGCTCCAACTAAATTACAACAAACAGATGGTGATGTCAGCACTCCAGCTGAAACACCAAACGATGATATTTCTGTATCACCAGCTCCAGAAGCTCCACAAAAAGCTTCAATAGTGAAAAGATGGACAGGTGCGGCTCCTGCTAATTACACAGGTGGTGATAAATTATCATTCGAAATTGAAATTAAAAACGAAGGAACAGTAGTATTATCTAAATACACACTAGCTGATGATAATTTTGCCAATGCAGCAAATCTTGGTACATTAACTTGTGATAACGGATTTACAACATTTACTGGTCAAGAATTTACAACACCAATAGCGGTTGGTTCATCATTGATTATTAAATGTACTGTTACAGTATTAACTGCAGGAACAGATTCACTAATCAATACAGCCACTCTTTCACTTCCAACTGGCGGAGAAATTGTAAAGCCTACTACTGGAACTCAAACTGACACAAATACAACAACTCCAGCCGACACTGCTAAAGATTTAATTAAGGTTTCACCAAAACCAATTATAATTCCAGATGCGCCTAAAGCATCAATAGTAAAAACATGGGACTCTACACAAACTAAACCATACAAAGTAGGAGACACACTTAAGTTCACAATAACAATTAAGAACGAAGGTACTGTTAACCTTACTCAAGTCGGACTTTCAGATAATGTATTTGCAGGCGCAACAAACATTGGTGCTTTGACTTGTGATAATGGATTTACAAACTTTGCATACTCACTAATTAGTTTTGCAACACCATTAAAACCTACAGAATCAATTAAGTATAACTGTTCAGCAAAGGTTAACAGCCTAGGAGGTAAATTAGTAAACACTGCTTACTTAACTGTACCATCAGGATCAGTAGTAGCTCCAACTACTTTAACTCAAACAGATGTTAAGACTGGTAACCCAATTGATGATTCTAAAGATTCAATTGAAATAGATCCAGTTGTGCGACCAAAAGCTTCAATAATCAAGAAATGGGATGCTCCAACTCCAACTTATTACAAAGATGGCGATACTCTTAAATTCACTATCGTAGTAGGAAATGAAGGAACTGAACCATTAACATCATTTATTCTAAAAGATGATATATTCGCAGGCGCTTCTCAAATCACTAGTTTAACTTGTAACAACGGATTCACAACTTTTGCAGGACAAACGATTACTCCAACTACTCCAATTGCAGTAGGTGCAGACTTAACTATTAAGTGTTCTGCTGTAGTTAAAGGTGTTGCAGGAGAATTAACAAACACTGCTACTCTAGAATTACCAGGTGGAACTGTTGTATCACCAACAAGAGCTAACCAATCTGACAAAGATGCATTATCAGTAGAAGTAGCTAATGACAACATTTCTGTTTCACCATCTCCAGTATTATCTATCAGAAAAGTTATTAAGACTACTCCAAACAACTATAAAGCAGGTTCAACAATTAAGTATGAAATTGTAGTAACAAATCTTAACCCTTCAATTAAGGTAACTCAAATTAGAACTATCGATGATTGTGGTGCTCAAAAGTTAGATGCTTGTAAAGTAAATACTACTCAAGGTACTTACGATCAATCAACAGGATTGTTAACTTCTGCTGCTTGGGCAACTGATAATACAATCACTTTCCAAGTAGAAGGAACTGTTAAAGCAGGAACTACAGGTAATGTTATCAACACTGCTAAGTTAGATCCATCAACTCCAGTTGATCCAGCTAATCCAACTCTTCC
>JAYUKV010000061.1:0-13937 GCA_043764135.1 bacterium
AGGATTATTCATTTCTATCTTGAGTTTACCTTGGAAGTAAGGATGTGTTCTTAGGATGCTATTCTCTTCACAAAGTATGTAAGGCTCACTCCTAAAAAAAGGCTTTATTGAGAATACATGCACATTAATATCTTGATCTATATAAAGTCCTAATTGGTTTTTATATATAAAGATACTTAAATAGAGCATAGTATCCATATAATCATCTAAATATATACTTCTACCTAACAATGGCCAGTATTCAATTCTCCATTTTTCCATGTAGTCATACATCTGAACTAATGTACCTAATTGGTTGAGTTCATGATATATATTGAAAGTGTTGATTAACATATCCAATATTGCATAGGGATCGTTTCCTCTTCCTTCTATCTTGGTTAGTAGCAATGCACGAGAGGTTACTATAGCATTGTAAGCCATTATTCCAGGACAGTTCTTAGCAGTAGTCTTCATAAATACTAACATACTACTATGGCCAAAAGTTTCAACACCAATGATCTTCTTAGCTTCATTAATTGCATATTTAGTAAATCCGTATTCTAAGAGTCTGTTATCATATACAAGAAACTCTGGGTATCCGAATACAGGATAATACCCTGTTGAATTTATTGAGTCTTGGATAATTTGTTGCTTCTCGCTTTGTTGATAGTTGAGCTGATATTGAACTCTAGGAATAGGTTTCATATGTTTTTAGTTGGTGTGTTATATAATACTGTTAGTATGAGTAGTTGTAAAAAAAAGGCCGATAGTATTACTATCGACCTTAGTTTATCACATAATAGTTCTCTATTCAAGCTAACAAGCTAAACTTGATTAGGGTTGAAGTAAAGAACTTGTATTAGTAATATTGTAGGGAACCGTGTAAATTCCACCAATGTTATTAGGGTTTTGGGTTGAGAGGTTACGAACTGCCGTATTGGATTCTTGAAGAATTTCAATTAACAAGTCAGCAGTAGGTGTAGTTCCTTGCGGAATTTTTGTTCCAAAGGATTTATCAACTTGTACCTTGTAATGCAGATTCAGCTGTTGAGAGATAAATCTGGTAAACTTGGGTGAATTGACATCAATTGATGAAGATGCGATTTGTGCTTTATCGGCGATTTTCGCAGTTGCTTCTGCAATTAGAGAGGTTGCTTGATCTGTTGTCAGTCCTCTTTTGACTAGATTATTGATCATTTGATGAACTGGAATAACATGATCGAATTGGAAATTTCCATACTGGTACTTAACAGTATGTGGAAATTTCTCTTTCGATAATTCAATCTTATCATTGAATTCCTGTTTACTAGCCTTATCCAAACCCTTGTCCAATGTAGCTTTCACTGAATCAGTATTCTTCAAGATCAGCTTGACATTGTAGTTACCACTCATACCTTGGATCTTAGTATCAATACCTTCTTGAGCAAGACTGTATTTGTTACACCGACCAGCATCAGAGTCATACTCTAACGGATTACCTCCGTCAGAAAGATTACCGATTTGGTCTGGATCGAAGATAGAGAGTTCAGAACTCTGAAAATCTGCACAAGCTTTTAGGGTGTTTCCCTTGCTACCTGTACGAGTCTTTAGGTCGTCAAGAGGCTTGAGAATTACTTTTGCCTTGGAATATGTTATGGCCTCTGTGCCTAATTCTGTTGCAATATACCCTGCACACTGTGCAAAGCTAGCTTCAGACTGTCCGCACAGAATATTGTTATTACCAGGTTCAAAGGGATTGAACATTCCACCTTTTTGGATAGATGCAAATGTATAGTTAGTAGCTGTCTTAGCACCAAAGGCACCTACAACACAACCAACCACACCACCTGCAGCAGTTCCAAAGAATGGAACTACACTACCTACAGCACCTGCTGCTGCACCACCTGCAGCGCATCCACCAACTGCAGATACAATTGATGCTCCGCCTTGGGCAAGTGCGGATTTGTCTTGATCGGATCCATTACCGGAAAAAGTTCGATAGGCAGAAGATCCAAAATTCACCAATCCCATAGGAATTGAAGCAAGATTAGACCAAGTACCATTAACGAATTGACCAGGAATATTGAGCCAGTTCTCTTGTGACTTGTTAGTATCTAGTTGGTCGTTGGCTTTTTTTTCCAATCGATCAAGTAGCTGTTCGTACTGGGATTCTGAGAGTCCTGCATTGGCCACTTTGTTGTATGGTAATACAGTGTACAACCATTTACGAGTGTTCAATGTTGTATAACCAGCATTGGAAAGTCGCTTATTCAAATCTTCAAAGACTTGAGAAGAAGCAAACAAGTCAAGTTGCTTAGTAACAAACTGCTCAATCTCTTGATCAGCGGTAGATTGACTTTGAACTGAGGTTGCAGGGGTAGTGGGAGGTGAATTGATTTTTTTGGAATCGCAATCACGACCAAAGAATTGTTTGATATCAGGGCAGTACTTACTATCGATCTGAACACCTTTACTATCGAACAAATAAAGCGCACTTACAAGTTGGAGCTTGTAAAAATACTCTTGATTTTTCTTATCCAATTGAGAAGGATTGTTCTTACGAAGCACATTCATGTCCAAACCAAAATGTACATAAGGTTGATCGATTCCATAGATCTTATAAAGACCCATCAGCCGATCTCCAGTGTAACCAGTTTGAAATACGATAGATAGTTCTGTTTCTGAACCATAGTTAGATTTTGATTTTTGTGATTCAATATTGCTTGAATAGAATTCAGGCAATGCTTGAAAAAACTTTTCAACCTTATCTTGTGCAGATGAATTGGTTGCGCTAACAGGACTTTTTAGGTTAGTCTTGACAACGCTAGAATTGGGTTTTGAAGATTTGAGCTTCTGGTATCCATACAATCTATTCAAGTCAAATACAGCTGCTTCAGCAGGCGATTGACCCTTAAAATCGTAATTGTACATCATTTGCGCCAGTTGAATTGCATAAATCTGTTTCTTGTATTCTTCTGACTCAGTATCAGCCGGGTCAAGTTTATACAAAGTCCGATATTGAACATGAATCTCTTTAGGATCACCTTGTGCAAAAACAAGATTCATCTTGCCTTGATCTAATGACATACTAGAAAAGTCCAGAATCTCACCACCAAACTGTTGGTTCGATGCAGATTGACGAGCTTTCTTAAGATTGGACGTGTAATAATCAGGTAATTGGTCAAGCAAGAATTTATTCATTGCCTGATATGAACCAGCTTGAGCTTGATATGCAGCTTTCAATTGTTGCAATCCACTGTTTGTTGCAGATCCTGATTGAGGTGTTGCTAAAGCAGGAGCGATTCCTGTAAAACAATTGATAGCAAGCAAGAGAGAAGCGATCGATTGACGGTTTAACACTGAGTTTCTCCTAAAATATAATGAACTGTTAGCAAGGTAAAATTTTAAACATTAAAATGCTTAAAATATTTGTACCAAATATACCAACTATCTTTATAATAGTACAAAAAAAGCGTAAAGTCAATTTTGGTTTACCGTGCTTTTTGGTTATAATATATTGAATAAATTACTGACTAATTAACCATTTTATAAAGGCAATATTCTTGTCTTTTTTTAACGCTTGGATTTCTTCTGGGATATCGAATTGAAGTTTAGTTATTCTTTTGTAAACTGCATTGATGAGTTTTTTTAATTCTTCTATTTCTGAGTTTAGATCAGAATAATCAAGATATTTTACACCTGTATTTTCTCCTTTTTCTACAAAGTCTAGAGCTAATTGACCTACTGCAAACTTGTTTTCTAAATAAGCAGAATTTTCTATCATTAGTTTGTAGAATAATAATTGAGCTTTGTAGTTCTCTTTATTCTTGGCAGCTTTTACAAAGGATTCAAAACCTTTTCCTGTCTTATAATCAATAATATCTAAAGTCTTATTTTCTTCGTTAAGCACAATTTTATCAATCTTTCCTGTTACCCAAGCTTCTCCAATATGTACATCCATAGTTGAAAAATCTACTTCAAGTTTGTAATAATCTTCTGGTTTTCTGGTTGAATAATAATACTTTAAAGTCTCAATTCCTTTTTGTTCATAATGTTTGTAATCTTTTTCTGCCAGATTCTCCTCGCCTAAAGCCCTGACAAAGGCGTCAATCAAATCCTGCTCTCTAAACGTCTTATTCAGTCGTTGAACATAATATGTATATAGAGCCGAGTGAATAGCAGTTCCATATGATGAGGATGGATTCTTAGAGCATGGATATCTTAATAAATTGTTTTCAATGAAGTATTTGGGACCTCTTTGACCGTCTAAATCAATGTAGTTCCATAAATGGGTTATAGGCATTTTATAATCTTCTATAAGCGGTCTTAGAACTTGTTCAATCTCAGTATCAACCACGACTTGAGCATCAAAGATATTATCAGTTACTATCTCAGCAAGTTCATTAGTTGGCACATCAATCTTTTTAAAATCTTTGTTAACCACCACTGAAACTGGTTCTGTTAACTTAGCGCTTTCTGTGTTTTCATACCTTGTAATGTATAGATGAGTCTTGGCCCTTGTGACTGCCACATAGAATAATCTAAGATAATCATCATGATCTTCTGCCGCAGATTCAAATGGCATATTAATTGGAAGTGGTAACATATTTCTTCCTCTAGATGTAAACCAAATATCATGATTAGAGCTAATTACAAATACATGTTCATATTCCAACCCCTTAGCCTTGTGTCCAGTCATTAATGTTACAGCATTTGCATCTTGATTAAATACATTATTATCAATAATTGCGATTTTTTCTGATTCATGAAATTGGAAGAATTCCACAAGATCCCCTATCCTCAAAAAATTATTCTTCTTATACTCCCTAACCTTATGTATCAGAGTTTTTAGAGCAGATAAAGTAGCCAAATAATCAAGATTTAATCGATTATAATTATAGTAATAACTACCAAAAGGCGAGAACTTGGTTAGCTTATCTAGTATAATTCTCCATTCTTTGGTTTCTTCATCTATTGATGGGTCCAGTTCAAGCTCTCCTTGTTCAGATCCAATTTCTGCATGTTGGCCTATTAATACATCCAATAAACGCTCGGCTGAATACCTCTTGGCTAGATTAGAAACTTCAATCAACCAATCAGCAATATCAGCTAAATAAGGATTTAAGCCATTTTCTCTTGCTTGCAACATTGTTTCAATCCAAGATTGTTTGGTCTTCTTGGTCATTATTGCTAGTTTGTATTTATCAATTCCCTTTAGTTTCCAATACTCACTTGAAAGAACGTCTGAAACTAGTTCATCTACTTTTTCAAGATCTGACAAGCCTAGAATTAATGATGATAATTTAATCAATTCTCTAATATGTTGGGATTTTAGAATATCTTGACCTTTTTCGTACTTAAGTGGGATTTGTTTTTTTTCTAACTGTTTGGCAAATGGTACGATTTGAGAGTGATTACGAGCTAAGATAGCAATTTCTGAAAGGTTTACTCCATCTTCTTTTAATTGAATAATTCTTTTACAGATATCAGCTACTTCATCATACATTGTATTGTATTTTAAATATTCGATCAACCCTTCCTCTTTGCTAAATGGAATCACTGATTTATCAATTTTGTATTTAGTGGCAAATCTAGTATGGGATTGGGTAACTATTTCTTGAGATAGATCTACCAGCCCTTTTTTGGCTCTATAATTAGTGTTTAGTACAATCAGTTTAGGTTCAACTGGGAAATAAGTTATGAATCTATCTAGATTATCAAGACTTGCACCTTGAAACTTGTATATTGATTGATCATCGTCACCAACTACTAGTATGTTAGGGCGACCGTTACTTATCTCCATATCCAACAAAGAGGTAATTAAATTTAGTTGAAGAAGTGATGTATCTTGGAATTCATCTACTAGTATATATTGGTATTTTGACTGAATTTCCATTCTTAGATTTTGGTCCTTAGTAAGCGCATCAACAGCATTACGAACAAGGTCATCAAAATCAATATTTGATTGTTCAAACATTTTTTGTTCGTAAATATAGTATATTTCTAAGAGATCAACTAGCTTAGTATGGTTATCAGCTTCTTGGGGAATGTATTTGCCGTCTGTGTTTTTCTTAAGTAATTGTGATTTAAATGATGATAAGGGTTTGGCTTTGAGAGTTGGATCATCAAGGTAAGTCTGATAAGCGTGAATTAGTCTTTCTGTATATTTGAGTGTTAGTGTAGATATATCTCCAAGTTTATCATGGGATGTAAATGTTTTAGAATAAAACTCTTTAAGTGATTCTATAAGCGTTGGGATTAATTCATAGACTTTTAAACTCATTGTTTGGGAGAATATTGGAGAGAGTAACTCAGTTAACTTCTCAACTTCTTTTGCATTTCGGTTAAGAATCTCTTCGAGTTTGGTTGGGGTAATACCGTTACCCTTAAGCTGTTTTATCCTCTGATCGATATAGCTCTGGTAAACAAAGCCTTGCTCTTTATTATAACTTGTAAGAGTATTCTTAAAGTTATTTGAACGCACTTCTTCTAAGATTGATTTGTATAATTGTTTACGTGTGTAATCATCCATTAATCTCGGCATTGCACCATCAAAAAACTTATACGGATACATATTCATCAATCCCTTTGCAAAGCTGTGAAAAGTATTAATATTAACCTTATAAGCCTCTGGACCTATTATTGAAGCAAGTCTATCTTTCATGTTCTTAGCGCCTGAATCAGTAAAAGTTAAACATAGAATATTAAAAGGTCTAGAATCAGTCTCTTTTAAAATATTAGCTACTCTAAGCGATAATAGTTGGGTCTTACCAGCACCTGGACCTGCAAGCACCATAACAGGACCGTCTATTGCATCGACTGCCTCACGCTGGGCAGGATTTAGATTTTTGTATTTGTCTTCGAAGATTTGATTGTAATTAGTCGTCATAATTTGATTATAAATTAATAATCTTTTTTGACTTGGGATGTCAAAGAAAAATCACCTATCTTGATATTACAAGATAGGTGATAGGTTACATCAAGCCGATAAACAAACATTACTAAATTAACTAAAAAGGATTATTTACTTCATACTCAATTGCTTCAACGAACCCCTCAATCAAGCTTATAAAAGCTGATTGAACTTCTAGCTCTGAAAGTAGTTTGAGTTCACAAAAATAAACTTTCTTGTAAACTAGTGTAATGTTAGTTTGGCATTTTAAAACAAGATTCTTAACACATGCATCAACAATTGTTTTAGGGAAATAATTTGATTTCCCAAACGAGATTGGTACAGTTTGCTTCTGACAAGTACAACTGTCAGGTCCGGTGTAAAACAAATTCATCAAACGCAGGAGTTCCACCTTGAATTCTGTCTTATAATTTGGTCGATCTATTTGATAGATCAAAACCGGTAAATCGCTCTGGTCATTCATTTTAATTTTGCTCCGATTCTAAATGTTATATTAATTTTATCTCACAAATAAGCTATTTTCAAATAAAATAAAGCTGATTTGTTCAGCTTTTATTTTATAGTAATTCCTAATTAGACTTTGAATATTGCTTTTCAATTTGTTTTGCAATATCAATCAAAGTTTTATCGCTTTTTTCTTCACCTACGATCTGGAGCCCAACTGGAAGTTGACCGTCTTTTGAAAGCGGGATGATTAAAGCAGGTAGTTTGGCTATTGGTTGTGAAACAGTCATTATATCAGCTGTATACATCGCCATTGGATCTAAAGATTTCTCACCTATCTTCCAAGCTGGAAACGGGCAAGCAGGCATCAACAATACATCAACTAATTCAAAAGCTTTAGCATACTCGTCTTGTATTATTTTGCGTACTTTACAAGCTTGATTATAATAAGCATCGTAATACCCAGCAGATGAAGTATAAGTTCCTAGCATAATTCTTCTTTTAACTTCATCTCCAAGTTCTAATGCTCGCGGTCCAAAGTATAAATCATCTTTAGAATTAATTTCTGTAGTTGAAGCAAATCTGATTTGATCAAATCTTTCTAGATTGGATGACGCTTCTACTGTTTGAAGAATGTAATATACTGGAAGAATGTATTTTGTATGCGGAAGTGAAATATCAACAAGTTCGTATTCAGTTGATAATTTACTAATCAAAGATTTAAATTTTTCCTCTACCTGATCATCAAGATTGGTTACAAACTCTTTACATACACCAATTCTGATTTTATCAGATTTTGTTTTTGGATCAATATCGATTGAGGTTTGGTCGTACTTCTTCTTTCCTTTTAACACTTCATATACTAATTCTAAATCTTCAATAGAATTAGCAATAGGACCTACTTGATCGAATGAAGATGCAGAAGCGATAACACCATACCTACTTACAGCACCATAAGTAGGTCTTAACCCAAAAACCCCATTAAATGATGCAGGTTGCCTCACAGAACCACCTGTATCAGTTCCAAGAGCAAAAGGCACTAGATTGAGAGCCACTGCAACTGCACTTCCTCCAGAAGTACCTCCTGCAACTCTTGATTGATCACTTGCATTCTTAGTTACTTGTCCATATCCAGAATATTCAGTAGAAGACCCAAATGCAAATTCATCCATATTCGTATAACCAATAATAATTGCACCAGCATCAATAAGTGATTGAGCAACATCAGAGGTGTAAGAAGCCTTATAACCTTTTAAAATTCTAGATTGAGCATTGACTTCTAACCCCTCAACTAAAATATTATCTTTTATCAAACAAGGAATTCCCCATAGTGGTAGTGATTTGTCATCAGGCAAGTTTTCAATAGCCAATAAAGCACAATCCCTATTTATTCTTACAAGTGATTGATTGTCTTTATCCATAGAATCAATAACTGACAGTAATTCAGTAATATATTTTATAGGAGTGGTTGCAGAACTATGATAAGCTTCCCTAAGCTCTTTAATAGTGTGATATATCATTCTAAGAGACTCACAGTTTTAATCTTTTTTGTAAACCAAAAAAAATCCTGACTCAAGCGTTATGCTTGAATCAGGGTATGTTAATCAAATTATTGAACTAACGACTAAGGTTAGCGGTTTTGTTCAACTCCAATTTGAAAGTTTGATTCAGCCTCAGAGAAGTATTGCTGCATAGCAGGATACCAAACGTCAGCCGAGATTGTTTTGAAATACTTCAGAATCGCGATTCGCGACTCCTTCAGGGAGTTTCCAAAAGGCGGTAATGTAGGAATGTAAACATTGGAGATGTCTACATTTTCCTCCATTGAAGAAGCTGAAAGCTTCAAAGGATGTACCAACTTACGTTGGTAATCGTCAGTAATAAGTTGGTACCAAGTACCAACATCGACCAAATCACAAGTAGGATAAGGCATTAGCCCGCCAGAATAAACCGGATCACGACCCTCCATATTTGCATTCTTCCATTCCTCAGTCCAATTGTTGGACTCAGAAAGGATGTAAAAACGTAACACCTCGTCAACCAAAACCAAGATACTCTTGATCAGGATGGCACATAGCGCTTCACCTTCAGCGCCAGACACACCGACTGACGGGAGTGTAGAACGAGCCTCAATCATATTAATAAGGATCTGTTTTTCAGCAGCTCCCATCCGATTGTACTCGAACAGCTCCTTAACAGCATATTGCAGTTCGTCCTCGGTCGTTGAGACGAATTCCATCAACAAAGCAGTGATTTCATTTCCTTGAGAGTCTTTCTCAGGAAACATGACTGCTTTCATAATGGAAACCCCAATTGAAGTTGCCACTTTTTCCGAAAAAGCAGCGTCTAATAGGCCTGAAAATTCATAGCGCACTGGCAATGTGTATTCCGCCATACACAAAAACGGAACATGCTCAGGTGTTAAACCATGCTTAGCAGCTTGGTTCTTTTCATATGCAGTTTTCTCTGCACGAGCGATAAAAGTTAAGCGATCAAGTAGTCCCATGGTATTCCTCTGTAAATTTTTGTACGTATCTTGTCTTTTAATACTATATCACACTTTTACAATCTTTGCAAATGATTTCTTAGGGCTAGTTAGTAATGAATCTGTACCACGAGTTTGTCACAAAAATATGCCAATCACAATGAGGGAATTGGATCTAGTTAGTATTGAATTATGATTGTGATTAAAACTAGAAAAAACCTCCACCTATACTTAAACAGTCGCTATACTCCTTGGTTTAAGTATAGGAAACCTGAGAGGTAATCGAATTACCGTGTCCCGGGAATTCTTGATTTTTTCTTAGTTGTATCAACAATTGAATTCAATACTAACTAGATCCATTGGTGCATTTTTTGTTGTTAAACCGTAGAGACTGATTCATTACTAACTAGCTCCCTTGGACCAGGTCAAATACTCATTTATAGTAATAAAATCGGTCTGAAATAGCTACTTTACTTGTATTTATTAGGTTTAATTTATAACTAAATACAATTTGATGAAAATTTAATTCTAAAACAGTTTTATTATTTTTACTTTAACTTGTTTTACTCAATTAAAATAAAACTATTTTAAGTGGTCGGTCCGTGCCAAAGGAAAAAAGTAAAAGTTTTGACTAAAGTGTTGTTTAATAGGGATTGAGAGTTTAAATATTACTTCTTGACATTGGTAAATAAATGTGATATTATCAGTTTAGGTAAAAGTTAAATACTTTCGTTAAGGAAAAAACAAATGAAGTTACAATCATTTCTCTCAATCGTACTGGCTGCAGGCATGATCCCAAGCGTAGCGCCTGGCGTAGAAGCGCGTACCGGGTCGACTTCTAGCCGAACTAGCTCGAGTAGCTACTCTGCCCCCAAAAGCAGTACTCCTAGCTACTCTGCCCCCAAAGCACCTACTCCAACCTCCAATACGCCTGTAGTTGCTCCAAAAGCACCTACTCTTGGTACCACCGGTACCGCGTTTGGTGGAAAAGCCCCTGTGAATACAGATGCTGCTAAAGTTGCTTCAACCCGAGCAGCCGCTCTTGCAACTTCAGCTAAACCTCCTTCCCATGAGGAGCTGAAGCAAGCTGGTGCAATTCCAGTTAAAGCTCAAGTCTTGGCTACTAAGAATCCTCAAGTCTCTCAGGGACTTACCAATGTCCAAAAAACAGACAAAGAGCTTGATATCTTAGTTCGTGATGGTAAGACCAACACTCCTCAGTATCAGCAACTGGTCCAGCAGCGTACAGTGTATGTCAACACTGGATCATCCTATGGTTACGTTTATCCGGTATACGTACCGAATAGACCTGTTGGGTATTATGATAATATTCAGTACATTCCGCAGCAGCCCGCTGCTGTTGTTCAAACTGAGCAACCTGGTGAAAATTGGATTGTGAGTTTTGTTAAAGGCTTGTTTACCTTTGCCCTGATTTGCGGCGTTATCACACTTGGTGTGTTTGGAGCAAAATTCTTGTTGGAGTATTTCAACAAGCCTAAGCCTCCTACCCATCCCAACTTTCGCTAAATAGTTATTTCTTTCGAGACTAACTTAATTTCGCCCTACCCTCTTAATTATGCACAAGCATGTTGAGAGGGTTATTTTTTTGTCATTTCTATGTCAGTATAGTATATTATACTCATATCAATATATGTCTCGAATATTAATTGTAGAGGATGAAGAAAGAATGTCTATGACTTTGGTAAAAGGTTTAACCAATTTAGGTTACACAACCGATGTAATTGGAGATGGTCTTAATGCTAGATTAGAGGATATATCACAATATGACTTGGTTATTCTAGATTGGATGTTACCTAAGTTTAGTGGAATAGATATCTTAGAATACTGGCGTAAAGAAAAAAAATACACCACACCGATTCTGATGTTCACAGCCAAAAGTGATACACATTCAGTTGTTACAGGTCTTGATTATGGGGCTGATGACTATATGTCTAAGTTTTTTACTTGGGAAGAGTTAAATGCTAGAATCAGAACTCTTCTAAGAAGAGGTAGTCCCAAAGAAGTTATCATTGATATTCCAATTGAATATGACTCTCAAAATCACACATTTACAGAAGAAGGAATTATTGTTAATCTAACGACGACAGAGTCTAAGGTTCTTAAGTATTTCTTCGAACACCCCAAGAAGTTAATTACGAGATCTCAGCTATCAAGTGCGATTTATGATAATGACTTTGACCCAAGCTCTAATACAATAGAAAGACATATAAAATCAATCAGATCAAAATTTAATTATGACCCAATCCTCACAATTCGCGGAAGTGGTTACAGGCTCAAGCTTGGCACCAAATCTCAAAAATCTTAGAATCAAGATAACCCTCTTCACTGTAGGTGTTGTTCTTGTTATGTTTATTTTCTCAACTTTTTCTATTTTACAATTTGCTAAAGTGAGTTTGGAAAAACCACTGTTCAGACAACAACTATTCGATACTAGGTTAAATGACTTTAGAAAATATGAGATTATTCGTAAAGAGGAAATTGTTAATGAGTTATGGTTTGTTACAGTTGTGAATTTTTTTGTACTTTTGATATTAATTGCTATTTTTACTTGGATAGGTTCATATTACTTAATCAAACCAATTGATCAAAGCATTAAATCAAAAGAAGAATTTCTTGAACACTCTTCACATGAATTAAGAACTCCTTTAGCTATTCTACATTCTGATTTAGAGTTGTCACTTCATGAAAATACTATAGAAGGCATCAAAGATACTAATACCAATGCTCTTGCAGAAATCAAAAGACTTCAAAATCTTTCAAATACTCTACTAAACGATCTTTCAGACTCAAAGACAGTAACAAGTATCAATCAATTATGTAATGATATTATTCTTAAATTGAATAAGATAAACACCAATAATATACAATTTCAAGTTTCAGGTGATAGAGTGGAAAAATTATATCATAATAAAATGTATAATTTGTTGTTTAACTTATTAGATAATTCTTTGAAGTATTCAATACCAGACACTTTAACAACCGTAATTATTGATAATAAATCAATAGTTATTTCTAATTCAATCCAAAACACTAACTTCAAACCATCCACTTGTCTGTCTATAGTATCTAAACTTGCAACCGAATTGGGTTATAGGACGGAAATTGAAATAAAAAATAATTTATTTATTTACACGATTAATTCTTAATCATTTATAGTCATTCTATAGTCATCAAAATAGTATATAATATTAAAAGAACAATTAAGTAATCGATCTAAAATAATAGTAACGTCGGTGTTTCATTATTTTATTTCAAATGATTATAAATCTTGTTCTTTAACTTAATTATTATGAAAAAAATATATTCAACCCTAGCCCTTACAGCTCTAGTATTATCACTTACTGGAGTTGGCGTTTTAAGCTTTGCTCAAAACAATCAAGCTTTAAAAGACATGTTAATCAAAGGCGATTACGCAGGTTACAAATCAGCATTAGTTGATTAAGCTAAGAAGAAATCTGATAATCTATCTCAAGAAAACTTTGATAAAATGTCTAAAAAAGCTCAATCAAAGCAAACTACTAACAAAGCAATAGAAGAAGGAAATTACGAAAACTTTAAAAAGTCTGCAAATCCTAAAATTTTAGCTAGAATAACAAATCAAGCTGATTTTGATAAGTTAGTAAAAAACTTCAAATCAACTAAAGTTATCCAAGATAAGATTAATCAAGCGATTAAAGATAACAATTATGACGCATTTAAATCAGCTCAAAAAGAAATGAAATCTCTAAGAGATGCCAATAAACCAGCCGATGCTCCATCTAGACCAAACAAAAAAACTCCAACAGAAGAAGAACAAAAGACAAGGTTTGATAAAATCGTCTCAAAGTATAAAACTGATGGAACACTTCCTGCAGGAGACTTAAATAATAGAAAAGGTGGTTTTGGTAATGGCGGTCATAATAGAAGATAATCAATTGATTATATTCAACATTTAAATTATAAGAAAATTTGTTTATTCAAAATTTATAATTTGGAATAAGCCTTTTGGCTTATTTTTTTTACCTAGCCATTATAAAACTAATTTATAGCTAACCCATAACACAACTGGACAATTAATTTTAATCAACTATACTGTCTTAAATTTATGAGATATAGTAATGATTTAAGAAAAAAAGT
>JAYUKV010000062.1:0-3829 GCA_043764135.1 bacterium
CTCTTTACCCAATGGTAAAAGATAAATAATAGGAGCGATATATAGATAAATTTGTAGATTAGTTTGTAGAGTTAAAGGGTGGATAGGCTATAAAATAAAAATACCCCCTCTTGTAGAACAAAAGGGGTGTCAATTAAATCAAATTAATGATAGCTTTGGAAATGTTGAATTGAGTATTTGCAGTATCTGGCAATTCTTGAGAACCACCACCATTTTTCAATTCGATAACAATTGTCTTGCCGGTTGGGGGTCGGTAGTAAAGAAATCTATCTTTGAGAGATGGAGTACTCTTTACTTCTAGAATAGCAGGAGATGCTAAAGTATCTTTTTTTGTACTAAACATCACTTGTTGTTCTTTCAGATTACCTTCTTTAGCAATATAATAGACCGATTGATTTCCTTTTACGGAATAAAGTTGGAATTTACCGAGTCCATCAACTACATAAGCATTACCATTTTTCTCATACTTGCTGTCATTTAGATCAACAGGATTGTATGCAGTTGCACTAGCTTGCACTTGTTCAACAGGTGGCTTAAAAATCGGTGCTGAAATCGTATTGGCAGATAGAGTAGAAACAGGATTAGTTTTAACAACCGCTGGTTTAACAGGTTGTTTTGTAACTACTTGTTGCTGAGAATTATCAGTAGGTGCTTTACTACTTGCGATCATTTGATTGCTACTTGCTAGTGCTGGAGTTTTAATAGGATTAGTATCATAAACATCAATTCTAGAAGTCAGTAAAGCCGCCACTTCTTGAGGGATGGTGCCTTCTAATAAAAAGTTAGGAAGTTGACTTGCAACTATAGCTAAAACAGGAATACTTCCCAAAGCTAGCAAAATAGCAGCACTTCGAGAATTTCTCGAAGTAGAAGCAGTTTGAGTAGATTGTGCTTTAGCTTTAGGTGGTGTAAGGTTAGTTCGGACCGTAGTGGTCTGATTCGTCATTTTCAGTTGTGCCATTATTTCTTATTACCTATAATAAGCGTTACCTACTTATTCATAACATTTTTGAATTCTTGTGTCAAATAATTATCACAAAATAAGTATAAATTGTTTGCTAAAGTAATTTTAAATCAATGGAGTTATCTCCTTCCATTCTGGAAAAGAGTGGCTATATTCATATAGTTTTACTTGTTTATAAGATTTTGCTGATTTAAAATATGGAGCTAACTTCAATGTTTCCTCAAAAGGAGTGGTTTGATCTTTTTCATACCCAAAGTGCAAAACATCAGTTTTTACTTTTTCAGCGTATTTTGCACTATTAAAAATATCATTTGTAAAACTACACAGTATTGAATAATTCCTAAAACACATACTCTGCATACTTGAAAAAGTATTTAATAATACTAATTTACCAGTATTTGGTTTTTGACTAGCTAGATAAGTAGCTACTGATCCGCCCAAAGAATGACCAAATATGATAATGTTTGACTCTGGAATTTTTTTGATATTAACTAGATAATCATATGCTTTAATCGCTGCATCAAAACTCTTTTCTTGGTTTGGCTGTCCTTCAGATTCATTAAATCCAGGATAGGCAGGAGAATACACTTGTCCAATTTTTCTTAATTCTGGGAAAAAGTTTACAAGCCTCCCAGCGTTCCCATGTAAGTACAACACTGTCTTATTAGAATCTGTATTTAAAGCTGGATAAATTCTAATATTAATATTATCACCATCAATACCCCTGATATATTCTTGAGTGTAAGATCCTTCATCTGGTATCGAAGCCCATGATAATTTATTCTGAAAAATTAATTGATCTGATTGTGAAGTCAGGTACAACGACGCTAACAACCAAATTAATATTAAAACAATTACTGTAATTAAAATTTTTATCCACATATATACTAGTTAACATTTTAATAAATTAATTAATCGTCAAGATTACCATAAATAATCTTCAATAAATACCACTTCCAATTTTATCAAGAGTTAAAATCAGGCTTCAAGTTCTTAAGCTCTAAAATGATTTGTTTTATCAAGGTGTAATTATGCTCATAATGCTTATAATTCCAACTAAAATATGTATTAGTTTCATCAATGACATTAGTGTTATATATTACAAATTCATTTAAAACCTCCCTACCAACTAATTCAAAATACTCATAAATCGCTTCTAATAATGAATTAATTATTTCAGGAGTAAGCTTATCATTTTTTGTATTTATAACTCTACTGTTAATTAGTGTTGTATAGACTTGTGTAATTGGATTATTAACTTTGTCTAAATTGGAATATTTACCAGCCAAAATAACTAATTTAATAAGTGTAGAGATGATTTCTTTTGTATGTTTCTTCTTATTTTCCATACTTAGAGATGTAAAATTTTCTAGTATAACCTTACACATTTCAATCCCGTTTAATAGCATTAATTGATTGATTTTCGAACTATTATATTTTTCCAAAAACTTAAATAATTCAAAATATTTTACTACTGATATATCCAATAATATCTCATTTAACTCGTCATTATAGTAGTTTTCAATACACCAAATTAATATTAACTTATCTAATTCTTGAGATTTGAGGTTGGATTTTGCAATTCTTAATTTGTCCTCAGACTTGATAGAGGATTGTATAATAGATTTGAGTGACTCAGAGTATTTGATTATCAATTCGTTTTTTTGCATTTATTGCTTGTAATTATAACACAGTTAAGAACTTAGGCAAAATAACTATAAAAAATGAAATCAATTGATAAATTTGTAATTTTTAGTTATAATATAGATTATTAATCTATGAGCCAGTTAAATCCTAAACAAAAATTAGACATTCTCTTCAAACTCTATGATCTGTCATTCCACTTTTTTAATAGACTTACTGATACCGATGATTCAGAAAATATATTAGAAAGCTTTGATATGTATCAATCCCTAGCTATCATCATTACAGTATATGCAATTAATAATAATGAGCTTGACGATGCTTTCTATCTAGCTACTAAAGTTGAACCATATAATTACTTCTTTAACTCTTTAAACTTTTTAACTACCCAAAAAATAAGGGATGATGAAAGAATAATTAGAGTTCTTGCTTCAGCATTGTATTATTGTAATATAATATTGAGAAAAACTACTTTTACTCTTCCTGATAGTCTTTTATTTCAGTTTGATAAGTTTATAGATCTTAATACTTATCTATACAACACAGAGAACGAAGATGGTAATAAAACCGAATACGAAGACCTTTCATCCATTGAAAAAAAATACACTGATAACATCATGGACTGCGTAAATGATTTTTATAGTTTTAAAAAATCTCTTTTTGATCTGGAAAAAGTAAGTGGTTTTAATTCAGAAGAAGATATATCCAAATATCCATTAATAGAAGTACTAAACTACGCTGAAGACTCAATATTTACACTTTATTCTGCCTTTGAAAATGTATCTGATTATTCATTTGAATATTTGATCGATAATCTTAAAACATCAATAGAACTATACTTTGAAACTCAAATGGATATAGATCCAGATTTAAAAAACATAGAATACAAAAAGAACACAATGAAGTTTTTGACAGAAGAAATAGAACAAGAACTTAAGAACATGTGGGATTAATATATTAGATATTTTTCAAATGAAAATAAGATTTGATAAAGTTTATTAATTTATTTTTGTTACTTTTTTTGTTTTTAATAATTGTAATTATAGGGTTGTAAATAATGATATTTTCTTTTTTTAAATTAGTTATGTTTATATGGATTACAGAACAAACAAATTGTTTAAAAAACAACCACACAAATGTGCGGTTGTTGGATCATTGATTGATATTTTTACTTAGACACTCACCTTTCGCAACCAAACTCCAACCTCATTTTAGCCAGTT
>JAYUKV010000063.1:0-13542 GCA_043764135.1 bacterium
TTATCTTTTACCATTGGGTAAAGAGATAAATAACAGAATCAATATCTAGATAAATTTTATTCGATTATTTTGTACAATTAAAAGGTGAATAGGCTATAAAATTTATTCAAACACTTACTATTGAATTGAATTAATTAGCTTTTCTACTTGGAGAACCCAATTGTGAGAGTTTAATTCTTTTTTTTGTATTTTGATTAAATCGTCACTATTTTCTTTTGAATTTATAAGTCTATACATTAATTGGGAAAATAGTTTTGTATCTCTATATTCAAATGTCGGTGTTGAAGGTACAATATCAGTAAACCCACATCTTGTAGAAGCGATTGTTGGAACACCTTGTCTTATTGCTTCAAGGGCAGTTAAACCAAATGGTTCACTAACTGATGGCATTACAAACAACGAAGCATTGGCGTATGCAAGTCTTTTTTCTTCTCCATCTAACCAATTTACGAGTGTTACATAGTTATGTAAATTATGTTTTGCAATGTATTTGTTAATCATTTTTAACTCTTCTCCATCACCAACGATTGATAACTTTGCAGCGCTATCTAGTTTAAGTAATTTTCTAAAAGCCATCATTAAGTAACGTAAACCTTTTTGATATACTAATCTTCCTAGAAATAGTATTCTCTTATCCTCTCTTGGTTGTTCCAAATTAACAATACTCTTCATTTCAGAATCGTTATGAATTATTATAATTTGTTTGGCTTTGCAATTTAGGTATTTAATTAAAACTTTTTTTGAGACTGAAGAGACTGTATAAATTTTATCTGCTTGATTGTAGAATTTTTTTTCTAGATTATGGATAATAACTGAAGTCTTGGACATCTTACCGCCATAATTACGATCAACTTCTGTTCCATTAATATAAAATGAAAAGGGAATTGGACAATTTATATTTTTAAGAAGTTGAAATGTTGGAATGGATAACCAATCCATACCTAAGATCACATCATAATTATTAGTTTTTAAGTGTTCTTCTATTGCATATGCATAAGCTTGAGCAACAGTAGGAGTATTATTTGGATATACTTTTGTTACTTGAGTATCTACTTTCTTAAAAGCCTTAAGGTTAAAGTTTTTTAATTTGAAATCTAATCCATCTATTGGTTTGAGATTTAGTAATTGTTTTTCAATTTCATCTTTGAGGATTAGAATTTTTTTATCTTCTACAAGAACTGTACTATCAGGGACCGCAGTAGATACTTCATGGCCTTGAGCCTGAAGTTCATTTACTAGATGCCTCACAAGAACACCTAGTCCACCACAATATATAGGGTATATTTCCCATGATAGTATTAGAATTTTCATATTTGTTTTTATTTTTGTTTTTGTATTATTTTAGATAAGATATTAAATAATACTCTTGGACCACTCTATGCGTATTAAAATAAGTTCCATTAAGTGCAATACAAGTTTTAATAAGTTTGACCCATTTTGCTTTGTCTTGGTATGTATTGTAAATTTCGTTTTCAAGTTTTGAATATAGGTCCTCTGTTTCATATAATTTACATAGATCACCGACACATAGGTCTTGACCAATACTCCAACCTGTCTCTCCTTCAAGATGACCCTCTACCCACCAACCATCAAGAATTGAAAAATTTGGAATACCGTTTATACTCGCCTTCATTCCACTTGTTCCACTTGCCTCAAGCGGTGGCATAGGATTGTTGAGCCATAAGTCGCAACCTAATAGAATTGTTTTAGCAAGTTTAATTCCATAATTAGGTACAAAAGCTATAGATAAATGTTGATCGGTTAGGGAAGCTGCTTCTATTAATCTTGAGACCAACTGCTTTCCCACTTCATCAGTAGGGTAGGCTTTACCTGAAAATACAATTTGGAGTTTACCGTATTTTTTGGCAATTGATTTTAGTCGATCTATTTGGGAAAGTATAAAATCCGCTCGTTTGTAACCAGTAGTTCTTCTTGCAAATCCTATAGTAAATACATTTGGGTCAAAATCATACCCTTCACTTTTAAGATAATTACATAAATTCTGTTTGTTACTGCTATGATTATCCAATAATAACTGATCAGGAACAACCCCAATTTGCCGTAAAGCATTAGGATCGATTCTCCAATTACCTAAATAAGTATCATAAATTTTTCCCAATCCTTCACACACCCAAGTTCCAGTATGAACTCCATTTGTTATATATTTAATATCATATTGTGGGTACATTGCAAGAGTTACATCCTTATGTCGCCTTGCAACTGCATTAGAAGTTTTTGCAAAATATAGACACAGATCAGTGTAATTCACTAGATTATTTACTATTAATTGTTTAGGAATCAAATTAGTTAAATCTTCACCAATTAGATCTTTGAGTATATTAATTTCCATCTTTTGATGAGCTCCTTCAAGTGGTGTATGTGTTGTAAATACTAGATGCTCTCTTACTTCTTGTTCGCTACTAAATTCATTTCTTAATGCCAAAGCAAGGACCGCTGAATGAGATTCATTTAGATGAAATATTTCTATTCCCAAGTTAAGTTGTTTATTTATATCTATAGCTCCAAGACCCAAAAGAATCTCTTGCATATTCCAAATTGTTTTATCCCAAGGATAAATATGATCCGATAAAATTCTAATATTTTCAGTATTAGACTCAATATCAGTGTCAATAAAATAAATACAATTCACAAACCCAGACGCCATTGATTTATATTCATATTTCCATAGTTGATAATTTATTTCTAAATTGTTTACTTTAAGAATAAATTGTTTATCTACCTTAGTAAGGAATTTTTTGTAGTCCCACAAATCATCTTCCTCGGTTTGTTTACCATTAACTATCACTTGTTTGAAGTAGCCTTTTTTATACAATATACTTATACCAATCATTTCATATTCTAAATCAGTATTAGATTTAAATATATCACCAGACAAGATTCCAAGACCTCCACAATAAGTCTTCATTTCATCTTCCAATCCAAACTCCATTGAGACAAATCCGATCTTGGGTAATTTCATGCAATAATTATAACACAATAAACAATTATAGTGAAAAAATTTAATTTTTTGAAAAGTTTTACTTAGCTTTTACTACAAAACAAAGCAAGGTTTGTTACCTTGCTTTATTCAGTGAATTGGGGATATTATTAATTGATGATGATTCTATTTGAGGTGGGGTGAAAAATTGACCAGTAAAGACAATTGCAGAAATCAACAATGTCACTATTAAAATATTTTTTATCATATTTTCAATCATATATAAGACTGTTAGTATTTTAATTACCAATCTTTGTCAATATATACTCTTTTAAAGCAGGGTATGAATTATACATTTCTAACATGGTTTCTTGCTTTGTTCTTGCAATATTAATTGGATCAGAGAGATTAGCGTATTGACCGTTAACATCATAGAAGATTTCATTAAATTTACTTGCATGTGCTGTTGATAAAACAATGATAGTATCATCTGCAAATTCTGGATGTTGATTTTTTATTGAGTGTTCTACACCTAACAATCCAACTGCGGTGTGTGGATCAATTTGTTGATTGTGGTTGTTGTAAATAGATTTCATTTTTATCTTTGTTTCATCATCATCAAATCCTTGGACATAAAAAAGATCTTGCATTTTTTTAATATCTGGTAATGTTTTTATAGATCCATCTTGGTTTATTTCCCCATCAAATAGAACAATCAGCCTTTCAAGATTAGATGGTTTATAAACATCCATAGCAGAAGATATTGTGGGGATTGATTGTTTATTCTCTTTTAATATCCCCTCTAAAACTAGGTTGTTAAACATATCATTTAAGTTATGAGAAACAATAAATTTTTTGATTGGATTGCCTAGTAAATATGAAATATATCCTGCAGTGAGATTACCAAGATTACCTGAAGGAACAGAAAATATTACTTCTTCACCTTTACTTACTTGAGCCCAAGTGTAGATGTAGTAAGCGATTTGTCCATAAATCCTGATAAGATTGATTGAATTAGCTGAAGTTAGGTAACTTCTTATACTCTTATCGCTCATTGCTTGTTTTACCAATGCCTGACAATCATCAAAGTTTCCATTTATCTCGATGCAATTGATATTTCCCCCTACTATTGTCATCAACTTCCTTTGGTCCTCTGAGACCCTACCCTTGGGGTAAAGTACAATTACATTTAGACTTGGGTGAGAATTGTAGTTCTTAAACGCATTCGCTACTGCAGATCCAGTATCTCCCGATGTTGCTACAAGAATAGTTTTCTTGGATTGATATGAATCAGCTATAACTTTTAAATAAACACCAAGAGTATTAGCGCCATAGTCTTTAAATGCAGAAGTAGGTCCAGTATTAAGATCTAGTAAATGAAGATTGTCTTCTAAACTTTTAATTTCTGGCGAAAAGTTGAACACTTCACTTAATCCTTCACTGATAGAACTATTATCAATCTCATCACCTGTAGTTAGATGGAATAATACTTTTTCTAAAATATCTATGTATTTTAAATTTTTAACATCACGCCAAAATTCTTGAGGTAAAGGATTAATTATCAGAGGCAAATAAAGGCCGCCATCTTGTGCAAGTCCATCGAGTATTACTTGTTTTAAACTTACATAGTTGTTAGTGTTTCTAGTTGAGTAATATTGCATGGAACCATGCTTAACTAATTCCAAAAAAAAATCAATAATAGATAATTGATCAATAAAATTTTCCCTCAAACAAAGTTTGAAGGAAATATAAAAAGTGTAAGCTAAAGGTAATAAATCATTGCATAACCAATATATAATGCAATAACTAACCACATCCAGATTCCAAGACTTAGTCCAATCACCCATTTACAGCACATCAGTCCGTATAAGGCAGTAGATGAACCAATCCATATTGAAAAGAAAATCAGATAGTCTTGTTTTTTAAACGTTTTGAGATTATGAACAAATCTTTTGTAATTCATTTTATAAGGTCGCGGGATAATTTAACTTCGCGTATCATAAATAGTTTCATACTATATAATTTGACAAAAGTCAATTCTTATGGTTTTATAACAAAGTTCACATTACTTAACCAATTTGTACTAAAATGATGAATCTTAAATCGCTTGTTATGATGGGGTTGATTGGTTTGAGTATCGGTGCTACCGCTCCTAAAGCTTTTGCAGCTGGTGGTGCAGTCGATACTTTCCTTTTGGGAATTGACCAACGCAATGGTGCTGTTTCAGCCCTTTCTTACGAAGAGGATAACAGCACACAATTTTCTGACAATGAAGGAAAATCGCTTAGAGTCTTTGAGAACTATCAAAGTGTAGTTTTTGACAAAGATTTGTTGTACAGCGCCACCTTTAATGAAGAAGGTCGAGTTGTTACACTTTACTTGTTAGGCCAAAAACAAGGACGTGTAGAGTTCCGTTACAATGACAGTACTGTGGAAGTAAGTGTTTATAGCCCGAATACTAATGTCGTGGAATCGGAGATTATGACCCTTAAGGATGCTGAAGAATTATCTCGAGTCCTTCTCGGTTATTCCAAAACTGCTGAATAGTAAGTTTGGGACTTTCAACTCAGCTTTTTAAATAAAGCAAACCACCCCAGTCACATTTTGTGATTGGGGTATATTTTTTATCTAGAAATAATTTGTTTGATCGCCTCAGCATATGATGTTGTTTTAAGTTGAGGATATCTTTTTATAAACTTTGAAGAGTCGAAAATGTATGTATTTTTAAATTGATAAAGCATTTCTTTAAACTCTCTTAATACAGGGGCGAATAATGAAAATATGATAAGTGTCAATCCTTTTATTTCAACTACTTTCTTAATTTCAACATTCATTTCTTGAGCAAATAATCTACCTAACTGCTCTTGAGTTAATTGCTCGCTTGTAGTTGGTAAGTGAAATGTCTCACCATTATTACTTTCATCTTTAGCCAAAGTATACAATGCTTCTAATGTATCATTAACATATGTAAATGTATGAATTTTATCTTTATCTCCCATAACTTCTAGAACTCCTTTTGAAAGTTGAGTCATAAATCTAGTTCCAAGAACTGAATTACTAAGATTATATCCATAGAAATCTGCTGATCTTGCAATTACGCCTTGAACATACTTATTATTGATTTTATCAATTAATTTTGTTGCAATTTGTGCTCTGACTTTACCCTTTTTTGAGCTAGGGTTAAACGGGGTAGTTTCGGTCATCACACCATCAATAAGCCCATACATGTAGACATTATCAAAGAAAATTATTTTTGAATTATTGTATTGACATGCTTCGATTGTATTATCCATAAGATCTGGCCACTGTTCTTGCCATAGTTTTGTGCTATATGGAATACCTACAAGAAGATATACATATTTACAGCCACTAATTGCTTTGTTGATAGAATCTGCAGTAAAATAATCAGTACATCTGTACTCAACACCTTCAATTGTAATTTCAGGTTTATGTCTACCAATCGAAACAACCCTTTCTCCTTTGTCAACTAAATATTGGGCTAATAACTGACCAATATTACCACTACCTCCTAATATTGCATGCATAAAATCTATAGTTTGTTTTTTTGTTTTTTTGGTCAATAGAATCTATTATAATAACAGTGTTTAAAAGAAAAGGCTATATAGTAATTTATATAAAAACTTTACATTTTTAAAATAGTATGTTTTAACACTAAGTGTGTTGAAATACACAAATTGTTTTTTTATTTATAGGAGTTAAACTTATGAGGCTTTCTCAAAGAGGTTTCAACCTAAGAAGCAATCGAGTTCCATTATCAAGGGTTTTCTTGATTTTGATTGGATTTGGATTGCTATCTGGTTTTTTACAAGCTTGTTCTCCATCAACTGAAACTCAAGTTGAGCAAAACATTGAATCTTCAGCCCCCTTAACCACTTCTGGTGGTAAGCTTATGGTTGAAGGGTCTTCTACTGATGAGGTCAACTCTGCAATTCAGTGTGACGGCGAAGTTGATGAAAATGGAGCTACCAAGCCAGGTACTACAACCACACCTGACACATCAGATGATTGTAGCACAATTAGTGGTGTTCCATATTTTCAACCAGACCCGGAATCTGCAGGAAGTGGGACAATCTTATATAGAGAATCACCTGGTTCTAACGTAATCGTTGTTCACGATCATTACACTCCTTCTCCATCTTTTTGGTATTTTGGTGGTTCTTCTCGAACTGTCATTATGCCTTCAAGCATGATGTATTCAGGAGGACAGCCAGTCTTTCAAGGCAGCCGAGCTGTTTTGTCAAGCACTCCTAATACTCCAACAGTAGCTAGAACACCGATTATTACTAGTAATGGAAAACCTTCTGTTACTCCATTAAAATCGACTGCAAGTTTTGTTGCTCCTATCACTAATACCCCTATTAGTGGAGGAAAACTTACACAATCACACATCTCTAGCAGCTCAGCAAAAGTTTCTGCGCCATCCTCTAGTTTCAGTTCTTCTACAAAGTCTGTTCCTAGTAGAAGTAGTGTTCGAGCTTCTGTAAGCCGAGGAGTAAGCGTTGGTAGTTCTCATTCTTCAGCGGGGTAATCTCAATTCTTGGTTAACCTAAAAAATTAAGTAAGTGCTGAGGATGTCATTTCAACTAAGTCTACTTATTTACAAACAATAAGTAGACTATTTTCAAAACATATCAATTACGTTCAAAATTTCACCACAGGAACAACATCATGCTTATCAAGAATTCTTCTCTTAAAGCCGCTCTTAACAATCCAGAAAAATACAGCAAACTGGACCAATGGTCACGTCAATATTATTCACAGATTCCTGGCGGACTTGCTGCTTCTCTTGAAACACGTCAAGACAACCCATATATTCTATGGGATACAGTTCAAGTTACCCCTCAGATGTGCGATGCTATTCGTTTAGCAGGGCACAAGATTTATACTGCTATCAGAGCTGGACTTGTTCCTTTGATGCAGTCTTCTGAACTTCTATATAATGAGTATGGACTACCTGAAGAATATTTACCATTAGGTTTGGCAGATGATGTTCCTCTAGGTGATATGAGAATTGATTTGAGTATTAATGCGCAAGCATATTATGACTCTATCAATAAAGGTTCTTCGATCCTGCCAGAGCATATCAAAGCCATCGAATGGAATTGTGAAACACCTTCTTTCATGTGGGAATCAGGATCTGGACAGAACTTGATTACAGATGCACTTGGAGGGAAATCACCAAATCTACACGGTAAAGACTGGACCCTGCAAATGGGACGAGATTTTACTCAATACATTGAAGCGATCTGCAAAGCTCGCAAAATTGATCCCCGTACAACCCCACTTTACTTTGCCTATCCTGGCGATGAAAGTAATGGATTCGTACATGAAGACAATCTTTCTTTCTTTGAAAGAATGGGTCAATACGAATCAGCATCTGGCTATCCTGCCAAGTTTCGATTCTTCCAAGATTTAATTTTGGATGCAGATGAAATTGTAAAAGGAATGTTCGATGCTCAAGATAATAAGATGGTTAAACTCTTGTTTAGTCATCTCCCTTACGAAATGTTAATTGCAGAAAATGGCATTATTGCACTTGCTCAGTTTCCAGAACTTATTGGCGAATCCATTTCTCCAGCAAGATACTGGGACTACTTGGTCAAAGCTATTCTCGACAAAACTGTAACAAAAGTACCCGGAACTCAAGCTGCTTATGCACAAAGCAAAGCATTCTATGCTTTTCTATACGAAAGCATGCTTGAAGGCAAATGGAATGAAGGAAGTGGTGAAATTGCTGATATCATTCGCACCCATCTCTTACCCACTGCTTGCACCCCGGAATTTCTTCACCAATATGGGCTTTGGCTTGACAAACAAGTCTTTGAAAAACCTGTGTACGGTCGTGAAGGAGCCGGCATTTATGCATACAAAGTCGATTCTCAAGATCCTGAAAAGTTTGAAATGGTGCTTGACACCTTTAAACAAGATCCTGAGGTAGACGAGTGGTATGAAGACCAGAATGCAATCTATCAACATGAAGGCGAACTTCCAAAAGTTAAATACGAAGATGGTGAACTCACATTAATGTTTACTGTTTATGTATCTGCGTTGGGTCAAGGTTGTCTGATCGGTTGTAGAGCTCACGCAAACAGTGAATTGACTGCCATCAATCCCGAAAGTGGTATTTGGGTACCTCTTGAAATTAAGGAAAACTAGTACTTAATTCAAAAATCCACCCTATCGCGAATTGATATTGTTTCAATTCTAATCCCATAGATATTTATTATCTATGGGATATTTTTTGACATTATTGTAGAATTATTAAATAATTTAGAGTCTAAACACTAAGTAGGACAATTCTAATGTCTAAGAAATCTCATAAGACTCTTTCTTGTTTGATTGTAACTAGATTGAGCGGTAATTTACCGAATGATCTAATTATCTCTTCTTCTTCTCTTGTTGAACAACTCAAAGAGATGAAATCTTCTTTGGCTAAGCAGCTAAAAGAATTAGATACCAAACACAAAACCTCTTTTCCAATTTCTCCCGATATCGAACTGAGTATTGTTACAATGATTCTTGAACATTGGCAAGAATTATGCAGCCAACTTGATCAATCTATCAAAGTAAATAAATCAAGAACACTAAAATCTAATTGTGACAAATCCATTCGCAACATTAACTCTAAGGTGTGGAAACTAGAAGCTTTAATAGAAGGTAAAACTTCTTCTGATTGTCCTAAACTCTATTATCCACCTATTAACGATCCAACAATATCAGATTACTATATTTCAAATATTGATCAATTAGGAATCTAACTTACTACGCCAGTCTAATAAAGACTGGTTATTTTATTGACATTAAAACCAAAACAACCCACAATTAAATGTAAACTATACCTGTATTAAAGAGGTATACAATCCATATGTTATTTGAAGATTTAAATCTAATCCAACCAATCCTACAAGCTCTTAAAGAGCAAGGATATAAGTCCCCTACACCAATCCAAGCCCAAGCAATTCCACTAGTTCTTGAAAATAAGGACTTAATTGCTATCGCTCAGACCGGAACTGGTAAAACTGCAGCTTTTGCAATCCCAATAATCCAAACCTTAATGGCCCAACCAAAAGTTGATGGCGTTAAACGTAAAATCAGAGTTTTGGTATTAACCCCAACAAGAGAACTAGCGACTCAAATCAGTGATAACTTCGACGATTATGGTAAATATACCCATATTAAAAGTAAAGTAATATTTGGTGGAGTTAGCCAATATGCACAAGTTGAGATCATCCGTAAAGGACTAGATGTCTTAATTGCAACACCAGGAAGATTAATTGATCTTCTTAATCAAGGATTGGTTGACCTTTCTCATGTACAGATATTAGTGTTAGATGAAGCTGATAACATGTTAGATATGGGATTTGTTAAAGAAGTTAAGAGGATTATTACCAAGATTCCTAAACAACGACAATCTCTCCTATTCTCTGCGACTATGCCTAAAGCTATTGAAGAATTGGCTGATACAATATTAGTTAATCCTGCTAAAGTTCAAGTAAACCCTGTCTCATCTACAGCAGAAAAAGTAAATCAAGTTGTATATTTTGTTGACAAGATAAACAAGAAAAATCTTCTTATTGAAGTACTTCAAGACAAAAAAATAGAAAGAGTATTGGTCTTTACAAGAACTAAGCACGGTGCTGATCGAGTAGTAAAAGATTTATTAAAAGCTGGTATTCAATCAGCGGCTATCCATGGTAACAAAAGTCAAAATGCAAGACAAAACGTTTTATCACAATTCAAATCAAGCAGGATAAGAGCATTAGTTGCTACTGATATTGCTGCTCGTGGTATTGATATTGACGAATTAACTCATGTAATTAACTTCGAACTTCCTAATGTACCTGAACAATATGTTCATAGAATTGGTAGAACAGGTAGGGCTGGAGCTAGTGGAACAGCAATTAACTTCTGCGATATAGAAGAAAAAGCATACTTAAAAGACATTGAAAAAGTTATCAAGAAGCAAGTTCCAGTTATTGAAGATCACTCTTTTCCAATGGAGATATTCGAATTCGTAAAAGAAAAGAGAGAACCAAGACCTCCTAGAGCATCGAGATTAACAGTTGTAACAAACAGAAAAGAAGATATTGAAAAATCAAAAGGAGACAAGTTCAAACCTAGAGAAAAACCTACACCAACTCAAGTTAAAGCCCAAACCAAAGAAATGAAAAAATACCAAGATTACACCTTAGTTCAACCTGCTAAGAAAAAATCATTTGGTGGCAAACCTTTTAGACAAGCTGGAGGACCTTCAAAAGGTTCGTTTGGAAGAAACACTAGAGGTAGAAGTGGAAAAAGATAAACACCCTATAAAGGGTGATTTGTTTTGCTAATAATCTATTGTTAATAACTGTTATATTAAACTAATTTTTCAGCTTCAGTCCAAAACTTGAAGAAAGAAGTATAATAATTAGTAAGACTTGGGTACAATCTAGCAATAGGTTGATCAATTATTGTTTGATACTTAGTTTTTAAAACTTCGAGCTCAGCTTTTGTGCCAATAAAAATCTTAGCTTTTGGTATTTCTTCTTTTAACCAGTATTGAATTAGACCCCATTTTAACTTGGACATTGGGTGCTTAGATTGTAATTCAGAATCGATGAATAAAACCACATCTGACTTTGGTAAATTAGCTGTACTGTGAATACTGTTTTCAGATATTAGAACCATTGTGGGATAGTTTCTATAAGTGAACGACTGCTCTTCAGTAGTCTCAATAGAAGTAAAAGGAGTATAATCTCCACGCTCTTTTAATACATCAGGAATATCCATATTAGCAATATACTCATAATCAAAGTCCAAAAAAGTACCCTCTTGGCTACTACCACTATACTTATTTATATTTTCTTGGTTAGCATAATACTTCTTGGATGAAAAAGTCCCACATATCCACTGCCAAGATAACATATTAGATGCATAATTACCGTCAATTAAACAATTATACATCCAATCAGCACCAACTCTCCAATCAGTCTTAGCAACATTTGTAACTATTGAGGCAATCCACATACGCTCATGATTGTGTAAGTAACCAGTCTTGTACATTTTATTAATTGCCTCATCAATAACTTCTATCCCAGTTCTTGCTTCAATGATTGCCAAAGGAAGTTTATCATAAATTCCATCTGTTTGTGGATATTTAAAAGAGTCGAATATCTCCACTCCTTTTGCTTGATAAACGGATATAAAATAGTCTCTCCAGGACAATTCTTGGACCCATTTCATAGATCGAGCAAGTGAAGTCTTAGCTAATGTTAATTGTTTAACTTCAGGTAAGGTAAGAATTCCTAGATTGATATATGGAGACAAGTAACTTACATGACCAGTTAAGAAGTTACGAGAGTTTGCATACGATGCAGGCTTAAATGATTTTATGTATTCAATGATTTCAGCTTTTGTTTTGAATTGATTCATGATTTAGTATTTCAAACATTAAACGGATTTGCAAGTTAATATTAAATAGGTTAAACTAACTTAAAAATAAAAATTATGAAAACAAAAATACTAGCAGTCACAATCCAAGAGAATGAAAGCAACATCTACGAATATAACGATGGCAAATTATTATTCAATTCAGTAATTGATAATGATATGACTACATCACACGAAGAGGCTAGAGATAACGTTAATGAATTCGCCACTGGACACGGTAAAATAGTTGATGGTAACGAAGGTCAGTGGAAAGCAGATGTACACAAACATATCTTAAGATATACTTTTATCGGTTTACAAGAATTATACAAAACCCAAGAGATTAAAGCCTACAATCACATTGTCATTTTCTATTCTTCCAATACCTCAAAAGATGATTTAGAAGAACAAGTTAATAAGTTTAAAATCAACAATCATGGTCTTGAAATCAAAATAGTTAACAAGAATCTAATCGGTCATGATGAAGTACTTAAAGGAATTGAAAAAATTATCGAACTATAGTGTTAGTAAAAAAGAACTTTATCTAGAACTTTATCAATAAGTAAAATTTTACTTTATATAAATATTAATGTATAATAATAAGTATGAAACAACTAACCCTATCCATTATAATCAATGCATCAGTTAAGACTGTATGGGAAAACATAGTAGATTTAGAGAAGTATAAGAAGTGGGCTATAGTCTTTAACAAAGGCTCTTACTTCGCGGGTAGTTGGGACCAGGGATCTAAGATTCTCTTTTTAGCACCGAATAAGAATAATAAACTTGACGGTACAATCTCAGAAATATATATCAACGAAAAACATAAAAGAATTGGAATTAGACACCATGGATATATCGATGATAATATTCAAGATACAACTAGTCCTGAAGTATTGTCTTGGGCACCAAGTCATGAAGATTACTTTTTCGAAGAATTAGATAAGAAGAAAACCAAATTTTCAATTAAGTTAGACACATTGGAGGAAAACTACGATGAGTATACTGAAATTTGGCCACAGGCTTTGGAATTA
The DNA here is from genome assembly GCA_043764135.1 of bacterium. Taxonomy (GTDB): domain Bacteria; phylum Patescibacteriota; class JACMRA01; order JACMRA01; family JACMRA01; genus JAYUKV01. The sequence continues at coordinate 13,405 of JAYUKV010000063.1, forward strand.
CTAAAGACTAATTGTGAAAACAAAAAATAATAACTAAAATTCCAGAACTGTCCCGCTAAACACGGGACAGCTTTCTTTTACACAATTAACCACCTTTAGGTGGTTAATTTGCGTTTATATTTTTTATTTAGTTAAATG
>JAYUKV010000064.1:0-3756 GCA_043764135.1 bacterium
TTATCTCTTTACCCAATGGTAAAAGATAAATAATAGGAGCGATATATAGATAAATTTGTAGATTAGTTTGTACAGTTAAAGGGTGAATAGGCTATAAATATAAAATAAACCCCAAAAAATATAAATTTGGGGTTTTGTTTTGATTATAATTCCTAACATACTGACACATAATCAATAGCTCAAAAGCTACATACAATGAATCAGTAGTATTAGTTATCGATTGATCAAAACAGGTTTGAATTTATCAATATTAACTAATTTCATTGGGAAAGTATTTACCCCATGTAAGTAAACACTGACTCCAGCAGAATACATCAATGAATCATACTTACCATCATTATTACGGTCGTAGAATTTTACGCCTTTTTTGGTAAATAATTTTTCAGGGATTGCTTTGACAAAATCATCTTGAGCTTGATCAAAAGATTTATAATTTTCGCTTTGATTAACAATGGTCGTACCATCATCACCCCAGCTCCAATTACACCTTGATGAACTATGGCTTAAGCTTAACAAGGTAATATCAAGTTTTGATTTGATAATATTTGCATTTAGCGCACATGCCTGCGCTGGAGTTTGAAGTCCAATCACAGAAGTTGCACACAATCCAACAATGCCACTTAACACAAGAGGTGTAAATTTCATACTACCTTCCTATTTGAATTGATTCAAGACATTAATCTTTTATTAAATTTTAGATAAAATGTCAATCTTATAAAAAGTTTTGCTTAAATGTATTGCTATATTTTATTAATTGTAATCTATAAGTCAATGAAGTAAAAAATTGTTTTTTAAAACAATTTAGGGGTAAAAAATTAAGCAATAATCATAGGATGATTATTGCTTTAAAGGATTTCAAAAGGGTTTTAATTACTGAATTTGGCAATAAATATTTTTAACTTGATACCCAGACTGCTCCAGCCCAGATTTAATCTGGTCACGAGTGGGTAGGGGTGCTCCTGACATGGAGGGACGGTCAAAACAGTATTTGATTTGGATTCTGAGATCATCTTCTATAAAATAGAAGAAACCCCATTCAACATCTGAAGATACTGACACTACTGTCATTTGGGTAGATGCACTTAAACTAATTGCCTGTTCTTGATTGAGATCGGGGACGAAAAGATAGTTCATGTTTTTCTCTGGATTTTACCAATGAAACTTACCCTAAATTTATCACATAAATCTCTGATTGTCAAAAAGAATTTTAGATATCAGATTCACTGAATGGTTATATTTCAAATGATTTTTTGTTTTTTTTTAGGGCCAAAAATTATATTGTTTAAGATCTAACTAAGCAGACAATAAATGATCTTGATTGACACCATATACTGATTCTGATATAGTTTTTACATAATAGGAGGTTTATCCAACATGTCTACACTTTTGTTGCCCCCGATTCGTAGTGTTTCTGTAATTAGAATGTCTATGAATATGCTTGAAAACGCTAATAATCCGCGTTTTAAGGTAAGGGTAAATAACCTACCTTCAGTATTAGAAGATGAACTTGGGCGTCACCTTGTAGCCAATGGAATAAAACCTGAGCGTCTCGACAGAATTGATTTCATTGTTACAAGCTACGAAATTGTAGAAAGTTTCATCTTATTTATCCATGATTCACTTCTACAATATGGATATGTAAGTGAGAACTTTAAAACATACACCAATCCTAACCATGTTTCTGCAGATTTTCCTAAAATCGCATTAACCAACCCGATCATTAGTTTTCCGTTTGATGATTCTGTTTTGCTTTTTGCAGAATATGAAAAATCTATCGTTTAACATAATTATACAAGCTGCATCTGTGGCTTGTTTTTATGTTGTCTTTTCAAATTAAACTTTACTATAAGAATATTATAAGCAAAAATATGTGGATATTATAAAACGATAAGTCTTCAAAAACCATCTTAAAAATTCATGCTTTTTGTTTTCCTCACTCAGCCCCTTTCGGGGCTGAGTGAGGGGGAGAAAGCCGGAAATTGACCTGGTCAATTTCCGGTTCTTCCCCTCACCAAGTGGCTATTAGGCCACTTGGTGAGAAATTATTTCTATTGGAAAATAAATATTGATTAGCAGTTAGTTAGGGATGAATTAAGTGCTTGATACAACTAAGAAATCCTCCACCTAAATTCAAATAGTCTTTGCAGTCCTTGGTTTGAATTCAGGTGGAGGTTTTTTCTAGTTTTTATCAAAATCATAATTTATTACTAACTAACACCAAGTAAAATTCCATTTTTTAATAATTTTTCAAACAACAAAAAGTGTGAACTCTTAAAGAAACCAAGTATTGACATTAAGCTAAGTAAATGTTATTAGAATAATAGCTTAATGATCTTTTCTGGAATTAACATGAAAATTGTTTCTATTTTAACCTTGTCTTTGGCCTTAATTGGTTGTAGCACAATTGCTGGTAATGCTTTTGCAAGCACCCAAGTTGTAAATGGAAAAGATGGCAAAACAGTTACTTACTCAACTGTTGATAGTCTAAATCAAGCTTCCATCACTTACTCTTCTATTAATAACAAGGTAAATTGGCAAGGGAAAGTTACCCTTCGAAACTCTTGCGAGTATTTCAAGGGAAGTAAATTGATCCCAATCAATTACTTTACGCAGTCTGGACCTAAGGATCCTACATATGCTTTACAAGTAAATGTTGGTACGAAAGCAAATCCTAAAGGTTGTAATAAAGTTGCTAGAACTGCTACATTCTGGGGTTATACCACACCTGTGTATTTTACTCCTGAGCAATTGTCTTACTATGGTAATCAATTCCAAGTGAATTACAATTACCCAAGTAAAATTGTTAATTGGTATGACCAAGTTAAACTTGGTAAACTCCAATGGGACACAATGGAAAGTGACACAATTCATAAAATTGGATTTTCCTATAAAATTGAAGGACGAGTCCTCAAACAAGGTGAAAAAGCTGATTGTACTGGTCTCCGTTATGGAATGATCGGTCCATGGTGCAAGTATGTGGTTGCAACAAGCCCAAAAGCAAATGTACCCCCAGTCAAATTGACAACCGTAGATCAGTTAAACAAGCACTTTGGTAAGATTGAGAATCTTGCTCAACTTCAATTTATTGTTGGAGCTACCCGTGGAAATGGTTTTGATGCTGGACAAGTTATCTACAATGGTAAGTTTCTTACTCGTGAACAACGAGAATGTACTACTGAGGTTAACTATGTTGAGTTTGATCCATCAACCTATAAACCAACAGTCCTAAAGTCTGAAGAAACTAATCTACCAGCTCTCTGTGAATAGTGCAATCTGTGATTAGTTCTAACTAATCTAACAAAAATTAAACCCTGCAATTTATTATTGCAGGGTTTTCCAATATCAAGATTAATTTATTTGAAAATAAATTTTTTGATATAGGTCAGAATCCATCAGATCTTTACCTGAAGTGGTAAAATCTCCTTTCTCATCTTTGAGAATAGTAAGTATACCCCAAAAAGAATGGATCGTAACAGATACACCAGGTTTTAGATCTGTCATAATTCCCACCAGTTGACCGTATGTTTTTATGGTATGGCGGTTCGCATAACAGTCGATATACCAAACTTCAGAAAATTGGGAAAATTTCCCAAGTGTAAGATTAATCAAGTATTGAATAGTTCCCATAAAAGCTCTCCGGAATTTGGATTATTAATTAATAGGTCGTTCCTCAAATAGCACCTAAAACTTATAATTAAGTTTTAGTGCTATTTTTTTGTTGTAATCGTGGATGAATATTCTAATACTAGCTTCATG
>JAYUKV010000065.1:0-3734 GCA_043764135.1 bacterium
CAGAGTAGAGATCTAAAGTTGGTTTATCCAAAATCATGAACTATTATTGGGAGGTTTTGGTTTGTTGTAAAGTTGGTTGCGAAAGGTGAGTTAATAAAAATTATCAAGAGCAAGAATCTTGCCATACCTGTATTGATTACAAGAAGCGTATGCAAGAAAAAGCAAACGCTAACGAACTCAATCTGACTTGCAATGGTGCAATTACTCTCGATCTATCAGGTAATGAGACAATCACACCTTGTCCCAATAACGCTATCAAGTCTATAACCTTGAAGCATGTTATCGGTCAGCCAAAAATAAAAGGAGAAAATCCTTACTTATTCGACGGTACCGATAAATATCAATGCAAAGACTGTCTTAAAACCCAAACAGATTCAGAAGCTCAAGTTCCATTTGTTGATATGCCTTTAAGTGTTCAACAATTGATTGATAATTTTCTTGATGAGAAAAGAGTTCCAAAGATTACCGGTAAAGTCGATAATGATGCAATTAGAATCCAATCAAGATTCTACTACGCTGTAATGTGTGACTTATTGAGTAATGCTATTGTTAGCACTAATCTCAACTTAACATCTACAATTACAACAGAAGCAAGAGCTGCTAATTATGACGCCGACTTTTACGAGGTTACACCTCAACGAACAGGTTCCAAGGAATCAGCTGCTCTCCACCTGCTCAAGCATATGCTTGACCTTGGTGAGAAGACTGATGGTAATACCTGGACACCAGGAATCACACCAGGTGAACATAATCAAGCAGAACTAAGAACAATCTTAGGCCAACCTGAATTCCGATTCACTAACCCAAGTGGTATTGAACCCCGACAAGTAAACAATGTTGTAAAAGACATCTTTTACCCAAATGGGCTAGATACATTAACACCAAAAGCCAAATCATTCCTTCAAACAGGTTTAAACACTCTTGAAACAATGAATAATGGCTTCCAAGGATTGGCTTTGGTCGGAGTTAACAATTTTGGTTACAAAGATGTAATCAACCCATTTAACCAAGTAAAAACTGTGTTTTTCTCCGGTAAGATTGTTACTTCATTCTTTATGAATAAAGATCCAAACAAAAACCACAAAGCAAGAATCCAAGCAATCATGTCACCTGCCAATATCACAGCTTATCTCAACGCCGCCAAAGTCTTCTATGGAGAAGGTGGCCGGGGGTATAAGTTAGATAAAGAGCAGAAAAATGCAAGATTAGATTTTGTAATTGCAAGTTGTAATAACTTGTTATCAAGTCCACATCTTGGAAGCCAGGCTCCTGTTGTACAACAATGGAATCTGTGATTGTGAGATACAGTCAAGAAATAGTAAACTGCAACTTGTAAAAGTTACAACAATAGATCTCTTTACTAATTAACAATAAGCACGATAATATCACAATAAATCTCAAGAGCAATACGGCAATTGTTAGATTTATTGGTTGATTTATCGTAGCGTTTGTGAATTAGGAAAGAGATATAACAAACAAGCCCTAACAATTTATGTTAGGGCTTGAATTTATTAGCTGGAGTTTAATTATTAATCAATTGATGTTGATTAAAGTTAACTCCCCACTTACTTCTTCAACTTAGGCTTAGCAGGTTTTGCTGGCTTGTTCTTAGGTTTAGCTTGATTACCAAAGCCTGTAGCATGTTCAGCTTTAAGCTTGGCAAGCTTTGCATTGTTTTCTTGTTGAACTTCTAGATGAATATCAGGATATTCTTTTTTGAGCTTTTCAAGATTATCCAAGTACTTATGCGTTTCTTCCAATTCTTGAGCGACTTCTCGCTCTTCTTTAGATTCGAAGATTTTAGTTTTCTTGCGAGTAAGAAGTGGTTGAGTTGAACCTGATTGAAAGACTTTTTTGTCTTTTGCGTAAGAATGGCCTGGTTTAGCTCTCTCATTATCCATGAAAGTTGTTCTTGTGAATTCTCCAGTATTAAGATCCCAATATCGAGTAAGCGAAGGAACTTGTTCCTCACCTAATTCTTCTTGAGTCTTGATAGCAAGTGGCATAGCAAACTCTTCAACAAAGTTCCAAGGAGAGAACATGGTTTGCATATTAACAAATACAGTTCCTCCGATGTCATCACCGTCATTACGAATTTCTTTCTCAATAACATCAAAAGCTCGGTTTTCACCACCGTTGCACAATTCAGGATCCCAGACATACTCAAAATAAGCATCTACAATTGAATTTTTGCGAGAGAATACAGGTTTCTTGTAATCACAGTATTCAACCAAAGACTTAATCATCTTAATTGGCTTACGCCAATTTGCAACGAATTTGTCTTCGAATTCGAACCAATTTACAGGTTTTGTAAATCCGTGAATACTACTTGCATCAAATGTAAGGAAATAGCAATAGTATATATCAATCATCTTCGCAATTGATTCAAGGTAACCTTGGATTCTTTGATCCCAATCGATGTTGGGAACTCTAGGAATTGTTTCAACAACATTATCAAAGCGAGTTGGTAGATCAGCGAATAAATATTCTGGTACTGTTTCCCACAAGAAAGTTTTTAACTTATCATATTCATCATCAGTTATCAAACCTTTGTTTATTGGCTGACTTTGTGCTTTTAGACCTCTAATTGCAATTTCTTGTAATTGAGCAATTTCGATTTTCAGATTCTCAGAATACTGATTTAGTAGTTCTGGTTCATGGAAGGAGTTATTGACTCTATATGAATCATAAGTAACCTCCCAACCATCACCAGCAAACAACTTACACAATCTCAGAGCATCTTCATCTCTAAGAGTGGAATAGTATTGTTCATAATAATCAATCTCAGATTGAGTTCCAACTAATAGTCTTTTATCATTGCCTGCGGCAATGAATTGAGGTACTTCAGCTTGAAGCTTAAGTAATTGATCATGTAGAGCAAACATTGTCCGCTCTAGAGTTTTTTCAATTGCAGGATGTTTGATTGCTTTATACAAGTCTTTCATTCCTGAAATTTGAACAGAAGCTACTTTATCAAATGTTTCACGATACTGCCTTTGGAATTTTGGCATTGAATAGAAAATAGTAACTGGTAAGATACTGTAAGCAATGTTTGTAATTGTTTGATAAACAATTTGATCTACTTTAATATCAAACTGCATTGAATATTTATCGTTACCAAAAGAATTACATCCTGAGACAATTGGAAATGGGAATAAACTACCTTCATTAATAAAAGGTATCAATTCTTTTTCAATCTCTGGAATTAGAGAATCAACTCTTTTAAGACTCCAGAATAGATTATACATTGCACTAAGGGCTAAACCCTCAGTTACTTCATCCTGATTAGGATGAATTGCACGAACCCCATTTCTATCTCGAACGTTATAGTTGATATTAAGCATGTTAGACCTGTACCTTTTCATAAATAGTAGTTTACCCCTAACTTAATAGCTTAAGAAAAGGGTATTGTCAAGAAAGAATTTTAAAAGATTAAACATTTTTTATAATCAAGTTAAAACAACACATATGCTCCATTTTTTGCTTCTTTCCTTCTGCAACGACCGTCTTGCTAAAACAGCAATTCAGGTTAATTTTTTCAGAATTTCGAACTGTCTGAGCGTAGCGAGTTTTCGAAATTTAAAAATTAACCGTTATCTACTACTAGGAAGCGAAAGAAACAAAGAAGTGATTTTGGTTCAGAGCTGTCCCACTAAACACGGGACAGCTTTCTTTGTCCCAAAATACCTAAACAAACCTCTTCTCTGTTGCACAAAGACCGAATGGTCTTTGTG
>JAYUKV010000066.1:0-3728 GCA_043764135.1 bacterium
ATATTAACTAAAAATTCATTTTCAGTTACTTTATTATTCATAAATCTAACATTTATCTTGAATTAAATCATGTCAATAAAAAGTGTTAAGTCTTCAGTACATTAATATTGACTTTACCTAATATTTGTGATATATATATTAGGAATAGAACAATCAAGCCCTAACTAGAAACTAGGAAGTTAAATCATGAAAACAGGTTTTATAGAGTTTTTATTTTTTTCAGTCATTGTTGCCTTAACTTGGTATATAGTGGAAAATAATACCTTTCCCGCACTTCCAAGCTGGACAACTCCAATTATTACCATTACAATTGGAGCAATAGTGCAAGCTATCAGATATATTGGCAAACTGGAGGAAGATAATTTGGAAACTAAAATCTTACTTGCGATTTCACAATCCGAACAGCGTTTAGCAACGCAACTCAACGCAGTTGAAACAAGATTAGGTGAAAAAATTGATAATCTTTCTGGAAGAGTTGCAAAACTTGAAGGAAAAGATGAAGCAAGAAAAGAATTTCAAAAAGTTAGTTAATTCCTGAAATGTCACTAACTTAAAAAACCTCTCACCCCGATCAATCGGGGTTATTATATTAATTTTTAATTTAATTAAATCTAAAAACAATGCGGCAAAAGAAAAACACCAGAGTCACTATGGTTTCTGGTGTTGGTTTTAGTTTTATAGCCTATTCACCTTTTAATTGTACAAAATAATTGAATAAAATTTATCTAGATATTGATTCTGTTATTTTACATAAAATGATTCTAATTTTTAGTACGATTAGTGATTAAAAGTATAATTTAATTACCAAAATGATGTTTCGAATATACCTCGGCCTTTGGCCACTCCTTTCAACCTTGAAAGGAGAATTTCTTATTTATTTAAGATCAAATTTTAAAAAGTGCAAGTCTTCGTCTAATACATTTATACTATTTAAAAAAAATCAGCCCTAACTTTTTACAGTTAGAGCTTTTGAATTACGAACCTAGCTTTAATAGTTCGATAAGAAACTTATTGCCATCAATTAGCTGCCCTTCGTGGAAAAACTCACAGCTTGTAAGTTCTTGAATCAACCAATCAGAATTCGCATTATAGAAACCTGCGATTTGATCCTCTTGAATATTTACCATTTGTTGACCTTGTCTCTTATAGGAGAGCTTGGCAACATTTAGCTTTGCTAGTCTTTCAAGCACTTCTCGATAATCAGTGCTTAGATTAGAGTTTTTGGCAAGAATCTCGTTTGCTTTTGCAGTGATATCAGTTAAGTTTGTCTCAGTGGACTCTTTAGAAGAGTCAGACTTATCGGCAACTTTAGCAATCTCACCAATTGAATTGCCAACTTCCATTACGCGATTAAACATATTACCAATATCTCGACTGATATTAGCAGTCCCCTGCACTAAACCATCCCAAGATTTTACGATCTGATCAGTGTCATCAGTTAAATTCTGAAATTCACGTTCCAAATCAGCAGAGAATTGATTGAATAATCCATCCAAAGCTTTTTGAAGTTCTTGAACTTCAGGACTTTCATTTTTGGACATACTAGTCAATTCATCAAGGAATTGATCAATGGTAATTTCTCGATCATTTTTGAAAATCTTAACTTCGTTGTTAGTAATAACAAAACGATAATTCATTTGAATCTCGAGCTTTTTATAAGCAATAGCTTGGACTCTTTCTTCTATAACATTAAATTATTTTTTTGTCTAATTAAATTATTAACCTCCGTTCTACATCTTATCACTTTTCCCTATTTCTAAACAAAGAAAAGACAACTTAATACAGTATAAAACTATAATTTATCACCTAATTACAGTAGTTTCTGTTAATACATTCACTAATTGAGTAGCAAGAAATTTTTTATTTTTTTGTGTGAAGAAAAAAATTTAAGATCTTTATTAAGTTTATTACTTATAATAAAATAGATAATATTTGACATTATGTAACTTATATAATATAAATTAAGAATTCCTTATTCTTTATGGAAGAAGAGATCATGCTTAGTTTTCTTTTTACAGTGACTACCCTCGGTGCTGCTGTTTCTGCTTTTGGCCTTTATGCAAAAGGTGATATGGTAGAAAATGGCAAGGGTTCCTATCTAGGGATTAAGAAAGAGACTTGGGATAAGATAGCAACTCCAGCCACTGTGGTTGCTAAGAAAATCACAGGTCGTTAATTTCTGTTGACTCCTTAAGACCACCTGACTGAAAAGTCAGGTGTATTTTTTTATTTGAATTTTTTAGATATAATTTGTATATTAACTATATAATGTCTCAACAACAATTAATCAAAAAAGCAATAATCAATGTTAAATCAATCTTGGATTTATCAATTCACAGTTATGAATCAAAAAGAATTGCTATTATATACGATTTAGATCATCCTTTGGCTAATATTCTATACCATGCATATAGAGCTAATCTAATAAATGCAGAATTTATTGAGTTTAACGACTCAAACAAAAATGATCTAATTACACTTTTTGATTCGTTAGAAAAAGGAGATTTGGTAATTATGATTCAAAGTTCTAATTTTAGAATTAATGAATTTAGAATTAGATTACATCTTTTTGAAAAAGGAGTAAAAGTAGTAGAACATATGCATTTATATCGTAATTCAACTGATCAATACGATACATATATTAACTCTCTTAACTATGATAAAAAATGGTACCAAAGAGCTAGTGAATCACTAAATTCAACTTTAGTTAATTTAGATTCACTTGTGATCCAATACAAGGATGATAAACTCGAGATAAATGGTAAACTAGAATTGCCAAAACCTAATATCGGAGATTATACCAATATGAAAAATATTGGAGGAGCCTACCCTATTGGTGAAATATTTACAGAAGTTGAAGATTTTAAAAACTTAAACGGGACCGTATGGATATATGGTTATGCAAATAAGAATTTTGATGTGATTTTTGTTGAACCGTTTTGGGTTAAGATTATTGAAAGTTTGATTGTGGAAGTATCACCAGAAGCACCTATTGAATTTTGTGAAATAATCAAACATGTTTCTGAATATGAGACTCCGCTTATTAGAGAGATTGGATTTGGATTAAACAAAGCTATTACACGAGATAAACCACTTGGAGATATAACTGCTTATGAAAGAACAATTGGATTTCATTTATCTCTCGGACATAAACATAGTGTATATAAGAAAGAGGGTATCAAAGCACATAAAGCAAGATTTCATATTGATTTGTTTATACAAACAGATATAATATTTACAGATAAAACAGTAATTTTTGAAAATAATAAGTATGTTTTTGACATTTAATAAAATATAGTTTATTAATACCATTGTGGAAGTTTCGCTTCCATATCTTTACTCAACTCAGGAGCTCATCGCATGAAATATTACAATGTTAATGGCAAAAAACTTACTGAACAGCAAGTTCGCCAATTAGCAAGTCGTAAGAAGGCTGCCGTTGCAAACAAATCCACAAGATTTGGACGAATTCGACCTGATTATGACAGCATGTCAGAATTGGTCAGTTTTATGGCTGAATCTGTTTCAGGTATTGCATCTGATTTGATTGTGTCTAACATTAGCGAATCATCTGATAATCAATCTAGCTCAAGTTCTGACTATTATTCTCAACCTTCAGTCAGCAATGACAGTGGTTCGAGTGATATTAGCTCGTATAGCTCGAGTTATGATTCTGGCTCTAGCAGCTCCAGCTATGATTCTGGATCTAGTTATGATTCCAGTTCCAG
>JAYUKV010000067.1:0-3724 GCA_043764135.1 bacterium
CTTTCAATTAAAATCAAAACTATATTTAGAAGCCTTAAAAAGATCTTTTGAAGAACTGGCTAAAATGAGGTTGGAGTTTGGTTGCGAAAGGTGAGTAAAATAAGTCGATTGCAATAGTGCAATCGACTTTTTTTTGTAAAAGAATTAAAAAAAGTATTGTTAGAACTTACTATATAAAAAGATTAGATAAGCCTTTGACAAATACTTAAAACACCAATAAATATTAATGTATGAATAAACAACATGATTGGAATTATAAATTAGGTAAATTTTTCCTTGAAAACAGTAGATTAACACTGCTTTCATTCTTTATCTTGGTTGTGCTAGGAATAGTATCTACTTTAGGTTTAAAAACAACAGGTTTCCCAAGTCCTGATGTAGGTATAGTTATAGTAAGAGGAGTCTATCCAGGCGCTTCATCTGATACAGTACTCAAAGACGTTACCAAACCAATTGAAGAAGTAATAAAAGGAATTGAAGGAGTAGAAACTTATACTTCTAATTCACAAAACTCAATTTCAATCGTATCAGCTACAGTTAGAACTGGCTTCAAGTCAGAGTCTGTTCAAAACAACATAAGCACTGGTATAAATTCATTAGCATTTCCAGACAATGTTTCGGTTTCAATTTCAAAACCTCAAATAGGAGGAATTGACTATATTTTCTCACTAACTGATGACAACAAAGATAGATTATACAATTCATACCAAGTTGTAAAAGAAGTATTTGAAAAAAACCCAGGTACTAAAAACATCAAATCTGATAATGACCTGATACAACAAGTTGTAATCCAAGTGGACCAAGAAAAACTAGCTAAATCTGGAGCTAATGTACAATCTATTCAACAAGCACTCAAGTCAATCGGAGAATCTTTACCAGTGACAAGTAATATTAACTTAGATAATACTAAAGGTTCGATTGTAACACAGTATAATAAAAAAGCTAATCTTGCTAATCTAATCGATGTTGAAGTTACTTCTCCTACTGGTTTTGTAAAGCTTAATGAATTAACAACGTCTATCAGTATAAAACAAAAGTTTGTAAATGGAACTGATTTAATATTAGGATCTAGAACACTTAACTCTAATGAACCTAAACCAGCTGTGGTATTCAATGTAAATCTAAACGATGGTGTAGATAATACCAAATATTTAGCTGAGATAGAAAAGGAATTAGAAGAAAAATCAGAAATTTCATACAACAAACCAACTACTGAAAAAACTCTATTAACCAATAACTATTCAATAACAGAACAGAATAAAGAGCAAGTAGATGAGGTGATTTCAGGACTTGTTGGAGGACCTTTAAAAATTGATAATAAGGCTTTAGCCCAGGTAGGTTGGATTCTTGGAGGTATTCAATTGGTGTTTTTGGTTATGATGGCATTTGTAAGTTGGAGAGCGGCAATTATTGCTGCTGCTGCTATTCCACTTTCATTAATATTTACTAATATTTATTTGTATTTTACTGGTGAATCTTTAAACACTCTTGTATTATTCTCATTTGTTCTAGTAATTGGTCTTGTGGTTGATCCTGCTTTGGTTATTATCGAATCAATACAACGTAAGATTGACGCTGGTCTAAGAGGTAAACAAGCGGCTCTTGCAGCAATAACTGATGTAGGTGGGGGGTTGTTCATGGCTACATTGACGAATATTATCGTATTTGCTCCTTTTGGGCTTATCAGCGGAATATTAGGTCAAATATTCTCTTATATTCCATTAACGATTGTTCCTGCTACTATAGGATCATACTTAGTACCGATTGTATTCTTAACATGGATAAGTGGTCGAATTCTTAAAAAATCTAAGAATTCAAAAGCTGATCTACCTCTAGATATGGATCCAGACGAAGCGGAAAAAGAGCTTCACAAATCTGAAATAGAGAATATGTGGTCAGTAGCTAAGAAGTTAGTTAATCTAAATAGAAAAGTTCTTCATTCTCATTGGTCTCTTAGACTAGGAATAATATTAGCTACGTTCATTCTCTCTGTGATTGTTGCTTCAATATTTCTTGGAGGTGGATTGATTAAAAGTGTACAATTCTCATCACCATCTAACCCACAGAATTTACAACTTACAATAACTCATAAAACTACAGTTTTGGACGGTGAAAAAAATGAAATTAATAAAGCTATAGTCCGTAAGATTATGAACTATAAAGATGTTCATGAAGTAAGTTCATATATACAAGGAAGTTATAAGATTGAACTAGAAGAATCAACCAAGAGAACAGAAAAATCAGTTGATCTTGCTAAAAGAATTAATGATGATATTCGTAACGAGTTCTTAAATAAGCTCTTTGATCTTAAAGTAAATATTATTGCTAACGGTCCTGATTCAAGTGCTTATACTGTGCAAATTGCATTAAAAGAACAAAGTCTTGATAAGATTAAAAAAGCAGCAGAATCAATCGATAAAACTGTTAAGAAACTGTGTGATAAAGATGGTAAGTTTACTATCGATGAAAATTGTAATGGAACAAAATTAGATTTAGTTAGAATTGATGATGGTTTTGCAGGTAAAGAAAATATTGTTAATTATATAGAATTTGATAGAACAAAACTTGCCCAAAAAGGTCTATTAATCCCTAATTCTACTTTACCATCACTGATCTTACCAACATCACAAGTTAAGAATTACTTTACTCTTGAAGATGGTTCTAAATCGATTGAAGTCGATGTAAATGGTAAAAATGTACCAGTGGTTATAGAAAGCAATGCTACCAAACCACAAACTCTCGACGATATTAGAAAACTGAATATTATTTCTCCAAAAGGTGTTCCAATTCCATTAAACGAAGTTGCAACAATCGTTGTTGATTCTCCTCTATCTACAATCACAAGAATCAAAAGTGAAACACAAGGTGTGATCAAAATGGGATTTGCAGAAAAATACTCTGATCAACAAAATGCAGCTAAGATTACAGCAGCAATAGTTAACTATTATGCAGATGAGAATAAAACAAATGAGTTAGGATTAACTAAGAATTCTATTAAATCTTATTCTGAGGGTGGTGCTGAGTCATTTAGAAAGTCATTTACTGAGTTACAATTTGCATTGTTATTTGCAATAATTGCTACATACTTTGTTCTTGCAATATTTTTCAAGTCATTGAGCCAACCATTAGCTATTCTTTATACAATTCCATTAACATTTATTGGTGTATTTCCAGCATTAACTTATTTGGGTCCTGCGCAATTTGGATTCTTAGAGATAATAGGATTAATTATATTAGTAGGTATTGTAGAAAATGTTGCTATATTCTTAATTGACTGTGCCAATAATATGATAGCTTCAGATGGAATTGACGATAAAGAAGCGATTGCAATAGCTTCAGGGTTAAGATTTAGGCCTGTACTTCTTACCAAGTTAACAGCTATAGCATCACTTACACCTTTAGCATTCTTATCAGAGACTTATAGACCAATTTCACTTGTGATAATTTTTGGATTATTAACATCTGGATTTACTTCACTCATCACAACTCCTATTTTATATATTTTCTTTAGAAGAGCTTCTGATTGGATCAGAAATAGATTCAATAAAAAGTCTAAAGTTGAAAAATCTCAGGCAGTAGAGATAACTCAATAAGGAAGAAAAAACCAAAAAAAATCAGCCACTTTCTAAGCAGAACTGTCCCGCTAAACACGGGACAGCTTTCTTTTACACAATTAACCACCTTTAGGTGGTTAATTTGCGTTTATATTTTTTATTTAGTTAAA
>JAYUKV010000068.1:0-13204 GCA_043764135.1 bacterium
ATTTAAGAACTCTTAATAGCACAAAAGAAAACATTCAAAAAAACTTAGATCATTGTTTGATAAATATGTACAGTTGAGCTATGAGTTAGCTATAAATAACACTAAAAAATAAATTTAAGCTTATAATTTACTGTAACCATATCATTTTCAAATTTGCAAATATGTAAAATTTAAGAATACATAAATGAAATTTCAAGTTTCATATTAACAAGAAATCTTAACAGAGCAGATTGCTAATCCCATGGAAAATTTTTTTGTTATTTCAGATTAATATATAAAACATTGTTACGATAAAACTCTTGACAACTTGAATATGATAGCTAATTACTTAACAAGTTCAGTTCTTTAACGGAGATTACTTCAAATGCGTAAATCAGGAGTTTCGATTAGCTTTATTTCAATTAGTGTTTTGGCATTTATATTGAGCTTTTTTATTTTTGGAGGTTCGAATAAAGTTAGTAATTTGTTTACCAACGTTACAAACATTTCTAATGTTCAACCTACACCACCTCCAGCTTCTGAACCTACTCCTAAGCCTTATACTGGTCCTATTGTTTCTATTGATTTTGACGATGGATGGAAAAATGCATATGTTGAAGGCTTACCAATTCTTGATAAGCACGGATTCAAGGCTACAAACGCTCTAATTTCTTCCACTATTACAGCAGAAGATAGCGGACCGTATATGGAGCCAAAAGATGTCAAAAATTGGCTTGCAAAAGGCAATATGATCGGTTCTCACTCAATTGATCATTCTGATCTTTCAACCATGAGCGAAGAATCGATGCTAAAGCAAGGTAAAGATTCAAAAGCAAAACTTGAAGCTCAATTTAATACAAATATCGAGTATCTTGTATATCCATTTTGCGCATCTAGCGATACTTCTGAAAAAAAACTAAACCAGTTTTACACAGTTCAACGAGTCTGCGGTCTAAGTGAACCTACAACCAGACAAATTATCAACCCTAAAGAAGTTGATTCTAAAATTGTAGAAAAAGGCACAACCACAAAAGAAATTCAAGAATGGCTAGATGAAGCCAAAAAGAACAACTCTTGGCTTATTTTAGTCTATCACAAGATGGAGAAAAATCCATCCGATTATATGACAATTAGTCCAGAGGCCTTTGCACAACAAATGCAAATGCTTGCCGACTCTAAGATTAAAGTCTTACCTGCCCCCATTGCATACAAAGAGTTTATGGCAGGCAAAGAAGAAGAATCAAGAATCTTAGCCCAAAAAAAACTTGAACAAGAAGCAGCCGAGTTAGACAAAATCAAAGATTCAACCGAACCAGAATCCACTGAAACCACTACCAAATAACAGATTTACAATTTATTCCACCCAAATAATCACATAGTTTACCTTGTGATTTTATTTTTTATTTATAGCCAATTTCCCTTGAAGATATAGTCTTCGTCAGCTAAGCTGACAGAGGTTGTGAATTCTGCTAATTTTGAAGGCAACATTTCATCAATTTATAATTATTAGAATACAATCAACCAATACACAAATAGCAGCAATCACGACCCCTGTCACAAGTGACATCCCCTGAATCTTCAGGGGAAACATGATGGAGTACTATAAGATTAAATAAACTTCACAATTATCTTTATCTTTATTTATTAATTTTGAAATTTACATACAATATGTGTTATAAAATACACTTTAAAACAATACAACCAATTCCCTTTCTTTTTGCTTCTTTCCTTCTGCAACGACCGTCCTGCTATAATAATTAATCAGGTTAATTTTTTCAAAATTGAGAACTGTCTGAGCACAGCAAGTTTTCGAAATTTAAAAATTAACCGTCATTTACAATTAGGGAGTGAAAGAAAAAAAGAAGTACTTTTGGTTATCTTTTGGTATCAAAAGTAACAAGAGATAGATATTAATTATTATCAAAGGATTGGCTTTAATTAAATAAAAGATTAAGCTATTATTCATTTTTTTTATTCTCCACCTACTTTTTATTCTACAATTTAACCGCCACTTTTTTTTGCTTCTTTCCTTCTGCAACGACCGTCCTGCTAAAATAATAAGACAGGTTAATTTTTACATAATTTCGAACTGTCTGAGCAAAGCGAGATTTCGAAATTTAAAAATTAACCGTCATATTGTAATAGGAAGTGAAAGAAAAAAAGATGTACTTTTGGTTATCTTTTGGTATCAAAAGTAACAAGAGATAGATATTAATTATTATCAAAGGATTGGCTTTAATTAAATAAAAGATTAAGCTATTAGTCAATTTTATAGTTTTAATTACATTTAGCAATTAAAATAAAAAGTTTAATAGTTTATAAAAACAACTTTTGACAAATCCGTAATTACAAATTATCCCACTATATATGTTACAATTGGTCCCCACTAAGATTAACTCGACAAAAATCCACCTTGAAAATACCGATAAAAGCTTAAGATACAATAGCTACATTACCATAAAAAAAGCCAAAAAAATATACTACGCTAAAATACAATCAATTAACGATCAAGAGATTGTCATAAACAATCCTGGTGTAGATAATATTGTTGATTGGAAGTTTTTTCCTGTAGAAAGTTACAGTAATATAATATACAATCCACTTATACTCGGTCATCAATTAAATCAGTTTGGACAAGTTATAAACAATGAGCAGATTTTTTCACTTAAAAAACCAAGCCCTCGAAAAAAATCAATAAAAACACAATTTTTTCTCAATCACAACGAATCATTGGAGAGAGATTTTGTATTTCTTGGTGCTGATTTGAATAACAATCTCAAACCAATAATAGAACTACAAGTCAATAATATACAAAACTATACTTTCTTAAACCTTACTAAAGTTAGTAACAATTCAGGTATCAGAACTCTTAAACTTTTAGAAAAATTTAATTTGCACAACAAAAATATTTTCTTAGAGATAGAAGACTCTTCAGATATTTATACTGTACATGAATATATTAGTTTTATAAAGGAAGGTTTGAACTCTAACACCTGTATTATAATTAACTCAAGCGAATGGTCAGATCAACAATTATTCGAGTTAGTGTGGGCCATTGGTAAGAATCCTAAAATAATTATTTTTTCCGAAGGAGAGCAAGATAGACCTATAAAAAAATACTGTAGCGTCCTGATTAAAGACTAAAAAAAATCCCGTAAGGGCTTTTTTATTTAACTTTTATTGTATTTGATTTCCGAATGTCAGATATACATATCCTATGCTAGCAGTAAATACAATTAGTATTGCAACTAAGAAACAAGCTAGTGTTTGAGCTAATTTTAAATTGAGAATATTACCTTTTTGCAAAGAATAAAATGAATAAATATGTGCGAATAATAAACCAAAGAAATAAAATCCAAAATAACTAATCATTGTATAATACGGATATTCTTCATTTAAGTTAAGCGTTTGAATAATATCTTTTGCACATACCCCACTGTCTGGGCATATAATTTTATTAGATTGTTGAGCAATAATTAAAATTGCAAAACAAATAACATTAATTAGCAATATAAAAGACCATGGTTTTTGCAAAAAAGTAAGTAAATATTTCTTTACCATATTATTTAAGAATTTTATCAACTACACCATACTCTAGAGCTTCATTAGCGTCTAACCAGTAATCTCTTTCCATATCAGAAGATACTTTTTCTGGTTTTTGTCCTGTTGCATCAGACATAAACTTGGTTAGAATTTCTTTAGTTTTAAGAATTTCTTTTACTGTTATTTCCATATCAGTAGCTTGACCTTGCGCTCCTCCAAGAGGCTGGTGGATCATTACTTTGGCATGTGGGAGTATGTATCTATGTCCTTTAGCACCATTAGCAAGTGTAAGCGAAGCAGCAGATGCAGCCATTCCAACACAAATTGTATGAACTTCTGATTTTATAATATTCATTGTATCTATAATAGACCACATTGAAGTTATTACTCCACCTGGCGAGTTAATATACATTTTAATAGGTTTGGAATTATCAAGCGCATCTAAGTATAATAATTGAGCAACAATTATTGATGACATTGTATCATTGAAATCCTCTGATAACATTATAATTCTATCGTCTAATAATCTAGAGAATAGATCCATTGCTCTCTCCCCTTCATATGATCTCTTAATGACCATTGGCACGTATGACATATACATATAATTTGAGCCTTCTTTTACAAATTGTCAAAAAACAAAATTTTTAACAATTGGTAATTGACGTTGACTTGATAAACAACTCTAACTCTTTATAATTCTATGAGAGGATTTTAAAACTTTTCTAAATTTCACGTTTATAAAAAGCTTTTGACAGCACTACGACTACAAGCTATAATGATTGCCTATATGTATATAGAACAACTTATTTATAATATCCCTCCAATCTTACAATCAAAATTCTTAGAACTAGATGAAGCAATCTGGACAGCTTACTTATCGAAGTTTGAATTTTATGTAAGCAAAGAGATTTGGCTTGACCCAAC
The DNA here is from genome assembly GCA_043764135.1 of bacterium. GTDB lineage: Bacteria > Patescibacteriota > JACMRA01 > JACMRA01 > JACMRA01 > JAYUKV01. Next base: position 4,447 of record JAYUKV010000068.1, read on the forward strand.
TAACTTAGATTATGTTTCAATTGTAATCCATTGGAGGTCCCTAAATGAGTGGAAGTCTATTCCTAGTGATGATTTGAATAGACTGAGTCAACAATTCGACAAATTAAGCCTTGAGCAATGCGGGCAAACTTTTGTTATAAAAGATTCGAATACTTTTAAGACAAATAAAACAACATAATAATTAAATTAATTATTTGACTATAAGCGAATTATGTGATTTATTTAAGTTAAACCTTAAAATAAGTTGAGTTTCTTATGACCGTTCTGAATAAGACTGATTTCTCATCCATGACAGAACAACAGCTTGCAGTTGTAATTTATGCAAGTGCTCACACAGTAGCCTATTGCGGATTACTAATTTTAAATGTCGGAACAAATCAAAATGTTCGTGACATGCTTCTTAAGTATACAAGAGAAAAAATCGCTGCAGAACAAGCATTCGTTGATATTGCAGATGGTTTTCTAACCAAGATTCATGCAATTGAAGCAAAAGCTCAAGCTGCAGCTTTATCGAAAATCCAAGAAGAATATCCGCACGTCGATTTTGCACGAATTTAAAGATTACTAGTAATTTTTAAAACTAACAACCCTTTGTACATTTGTGCAAAGGGTTTATTTTTTTTATATTTTTTAATATAGAGTAAAAGTACAAATTAAAACAAAAAAACTCTTTAGACCTCTTTCCTAATTAACAATAAGCACGATAAAATCACAATAAATCTCAATTGCAATGCGGCAATTGTTAGATTTATAGATTGATTTATCGTAGCGTTTGTAAATTAGGAAAGAGGTCTTTTATTTATATAAACCTTAACCTATCAAATCTTTTTTTGAAATTTGGTTATAAATTGTACTTAATTGGTGAGCTTGGAATGGAACAAGTGCAAATGGGATTAGAATTAATAGCCAGTTAAGATAGGAACTATTCCCTGGATTTATTACGTTATTTACAAGTGTAATAATAATCCAAGATGCGATTAAATCTATAACTAATAAGATAAGAAAAACCAAAAACCCATCTACATAATCAAGTGACTTAGAGTCCTCTATATTTTCTTTCACTGCTTCAAGAGGTGATAAATTCTTTGATAATGAATAGTATGGAGCTAATCCGACTTTATACCAGATATAACTAATTAGCGGTAGATTAAGTAAAAATATAGTTATAGCTGCATAAAAATATGTGTTTACACTGTTTAAGGCTAATCTAAAATCATTAAAAGTAAAATTGATTTTATTGTAAGGTAAAATCACATTATAGAAGGCAAATGAGAAGACCAAGATTGCAAGTATCGCAGGAAGCGCTGAAATCAAAACAATAAAACCAGAAACTAAGGAAGTAAGAACAAAATTAGCAAAATCAATTACACTTGTTTTGAGATTAACTAGATTAACTGTTTTCAAATATCCTTTTACTGTAATTAATACAAGATAATAATACGCACCTAATAGTATAAGCAACAAGGGTACAGTTGAAACAAAGTACGCTAGATTCGAAGTTTTTGTTAAATTAGTTACATGAGCAATTGCTATTGGTATTATTACTAACAATGTTGAGAGAAAAATTGTTAAAGGATTTTTTGTAAGTGATTTTGTTGATTCTGAAAAGATTTTTCGGTAGTTTAGATTTGACATATTGATATTATTAGAGAAAGTAAGTAAACTTTACAAAAATAGCAAATATGACTCTAAAACAATCACCTTTAAAAACAATGGAGTTCCTAAACAACCCACAATCTTGGCCACAATTCTTATCATTTTATTATTGGATAAACGAACAATTAAATTTGAGAAATATCAATGGTAGTGAGGTTGTAAGTTTTAAATCAGAATTAAATGAACATGTTTTAACAATCTTTATCTACAATGATAAAAAGCAATTTAAGTATGAATTTGAAATCTTGCCAGATACTAATAACAATCAATGGACAGATATAAAACTTAGAACAAATTACACAATTCCCTACATACAAAACAAAGCACTATATATAATGGGTATTAATATTACACAGTCTCAAGAACAAATACTTGACAATCTGTCACATTTTGTTGATTTTGGTCACATACATTAAATAGCTATGAAAAATATATATAAACTAATTCTCTCATTTGTTTCGGTTCTTATTCTAAGTGCATTCTTGATTGTTCCGAATTCATTTGCGTATAGCTCATTTCCTTTAAATGATGCTGAGTGTGATGAATTGATTAGACTAACTTACAGAGATTGGAAATCAAGAAGTAATCCTACAATATATAACACACAAGTGTGTTTGTCTATGGCAGGATACTTTAATCATGGTGGAAAATTTACTACATATTATGGTCCTGTTACAGAACAAGCTGCATTAGCATATATTGATGCAAGAGATAATCCTCGACCAACAATTTCAGCAACTGCACCAGTCAATTCTAGTCAACAACAAGACAAAGCAGCTCAAGATCAACTAAAACTAGAATTAGAAAAAAAACTCAAAAATGCAGAAGCAGATTCTCAATCTGAAAAAGAAGCTGAAAATAATTTAAACCAACAATCTTCAAACCAACAATTATCAGCAACAAACTCTGCTCCTGCAGACTCTAATCTAAGTGGTACAAATTCTGCACCTATCAATGAAGTAGCAACTATTGATAGACAACCACAAACAGCTGATAGAATAATTATCAATTCGATTTATTTCTTAGTTTCTTTACCATTTATACTATTCGCACTTTCAGTAATAATGGCATTTCTTAAAGTATTTAAGAAAAAGAAAGAGAATATTGAATATTAATTTCTTAAATCAAAAAAAACAGCTAGAAAATTTTTCTAGCTGTTTGCATCTATCTAAATAAGTTTAATCGTTTAACTAAATCGCAATAATATATGGGTTACCATTTTTTTTATCTATGATTTTATAGCCAATTTTTGCAAGAGCATATGTAAACTCTGGAAAGTTATCATCCAAACCTTTTAATAGCTCCTTTTCACCGTCTGATAAATTGCTGAGATAAGCTCTACCACCCCCTGACTCCGCCGATTGAGTAAGACAAGGTAAGATCTTCTTTTCGATCGATTGTAAAACAATCAACTTTCTTTTTCTGCTTTCTTCATGAATTCTTTTTGAAGCTTCTTCATAGCTTTCAACACTTTCAAAAAACACATAATTGAAAATAGTTTCATCGCTAGTGGTCATATTGGCAATTTTTTACTAAAGGTTATTGATTTTATATCACAAACAAACTTAAAGGTCAACCCATCATTTTGTTTATTTGTTTTTTTTAACTATAATTTGTCAAAATATTAAATTGATTAAACAATCCATATTGGAAAGTCCAATTTAATTTCGCAAGTAATATAGGTCAAACCCATTTTCATTTACAAAGAAGGAATCTCCATATGCTCATCTTGAAAAAAACCGTTCATACTTTCAAGAAAAAAATAAAAGACATACCTTGGTTAATTGCAATGAACATAACCCTAATGGAAGTTGCAAATAACGACTTATTGTTTATAAAAGTTTTAGGCTTGACCATAACACTTCTCTGTTTGGTTGCAATTATCTCGATCTATGGTCAAGAACAATAGCAATTGAATGACATAGTATAGAATTAGTAAATGTAGGCGTCTAAAATCCTCTTTTACTTTTCTTAAACGATTTTGTTCCTAGATGTGGTCATTTCCACTTTTGGATAGAATATGTTTCAATTTAGAGCCTAGCTAAACACTAGGCTCTATTTTAATAAAAATAATAAATAAAAAAAGCATGTATTGAATACATGCTTTTTGCTTTATTTTAGGTTCACAGAAGGCTAAAACTAAGATATAGTAAGAAGTGGAATGACCCATCTACTTTACCAGAGGAATATGGGTCAAACCATGTACCTTTATTTAGGAGATAACATACTATGTTTATCTTGGAACAAATCGTTCAATATGTCAAGAAGATTGCTGCTGCATTTCCTTGGTTTCTGGTTTTGAATGGGGCGGCGATGCAAGTTGCCAACTCACCATCAATGAAACTTAAGGTTTGGGGTTCAGTAGTCATTCTTATTTGTTTGGTTGCAATTATCTCGATCTATGGTCAAGAACAATAGCAATTGAATGGCATAGTATAGAATTAGTAAATGTAGGCGTCTAAAATCCTCTTTTACTTTTCTTAAACGATTTTGTTCCTAGATGTGGTCATTTCTACTTTTGGATAGAATATGTTTCTATATAGAGCCCAGCTAAACACTTGGCTCTATTTTATGGTCAAATATAGTTAAATATTTGTAAAAACAAGAACTAATTCTTCATATTTGAACTTGTAATAGTCTTTTTCAACTTTGGACTATAAGCTTACTTTATCTTATAACTTACTGCTTTTACAATTGTCTTGGTGTCAATTATTGATTTTGCGATCATTCTGATATCTTCTTGAGTGCAAGACTTGATTTGAGTGTAAACTTTGTTTACGTGTTCAATTGAATTGGTGTCACTAAAGTAATTTTTTGTTAAATTATAGAATTGATCTTCAGTGTTTCTGTAAGGATTGTAGCTATTGATTGTAGCAATTTTATATGATTCAAAAGAAGTTTCATCAATATTTAAATCTGATAAATATCTAAGTGCATTTTCAACAAAGTCTAAATTTTCTTTTCCTCTTGGATCTCTAAATGTAAAAGCTGATAATAATTGAGCATTCTCCAAATAATTAAGCCTTACTCCATATGCGCCGCCTTTAGATCTTATCTCAGTCCATAAATAGTCAAAAGATGCAATTCTACACATCAAGTATAAATATCCCGGACAAATATCCAATCCTTTAACATCGACTACTTGTTTGTGAAAGTTTACAATATCATTTGAATTGTATTCGATTAGAGTCGGTTTGAATGGCTTGAGTTTGTAATTTAATTTGTTTGGGGTGTATGGAAGAGAATCGAGTTGATTGCTTATTTGATTAGTAAGTTCGGTTACTTGTCCAGGAACTTGATTCGAACCTAAGTATGTAATTGAAATTGATAATCCATTTATAAAACTATTGTAAACATTATCTAGTTTTGTTATTAGTGCTTCTTGGTTGGTTTGAAGTTCTTGTTGGATATTTGTTAATGCAGTTTCTTGTGCTTGTAATGAATAGTAGTCGTAATAGTCAGTATCGTAAATTTCTTTGTTTAGTTTTTCTGCGATAATTTCTTCTGATTCATTCTTAATTGTATATTGTAAATGTCCGAGAGAGTTGGAAATTACATTGTTAAGTAAAACGGGTTCATTAAAGTTTCTTTCACCCAATAATTCTAAAATTATATCGTTAATTAAATCTTGTTTATCAGGTAGGTAGCTTAAACTAAAATTACCGACTATTTGACCGTCTAATCTTAGATTTATGTTAGAAGAGTATGATCCTAGGGAATTTTTAAGAACTGTCTCTAATTCTACTGAAGAATATTTAGTCGTTCCGAAGTTATAGAATTTGCTAAATATTAGATCAAGATAATATATGTCTTTTTTATCAAATTCTGGATTGACTTTGAATAGGATTGAGATATGTGAAGTTTGTTTGGAAAGATCTTGTGATGTGAGTAGTGTGACTTTTGGTAATTTATTGAAGGTTAAATCAAATTTTTCAATTTTTTCAGGTAATGATTTTATACTCAGTCTTGGGATTACAGATTCATCTTCTATTATTCCTTCCTTAACTTTTTTATTCATTTCCATGAATTCATTTTTTGTGTTTTGATCCATTGTTGAGTAAACTTTATTTAGTCTTTCTAATTCTAATTTTTCTCGGTTTGCATTAAATTCTTTGTCTGGATAGAATTCGCATATAAGAGAGTTTACATTTTCTAGAATATTTTTCGTTAGGAATTGTTTAAGTTTTGTTGTATCAAGTACAATTGATTTTACTTCTTCTATTATACCATAGTAGTTAATGTCTAAAAACTCTTCATCTTTACCAAATCTTCTTGCAAATTCATTGATAATTCCAAATCCGTTATTGTCCAAACTCTCGATATATGCATACTCCATTCTATTAACAAGCCCTTGAATATATTCTTTATCAAAACCTTTGTTTATAGCTTCTTCTACGTGTTTTTCAAAAATAGATTGAATTAGTTTTGAATCATTTTGAGATTTTATTTCGCTTGCAAGTAGGAAGTAAGGTTGAACAAGATCATTTTCAACACCCACGTTAACAAATCTTTCTATTATTCCTGTGCTCATAAGTTCTTTATAGCAATCTCTCGTATCACCTAAGAAATATTCCAGAATAAGAGACGTTATTGTACCATCGATTGTACTATCCATTCTGTAAACAATATTAGAATAGTAATTAGTGTCTTCTGGTCCAGCTTGGTATGGTTTTGAGATCTGTTTTCTTTGATCGTAGTTATTTGATATTTTAACAATTGGTAGTAATTCTGATTTGTTAAATTGAGCAAGGTATGAGTTTATATTATTAATTACTTTAAACTCTTCCTCCTCATCCAATTTTCCATAGACTAATATTATTGAATTAGCAGGGTGATATTTATCAGCAAAGAACTGTTTGTATTGCTCATAAGTTAAATTTGGAATATCAAGAGGGTCGCCTCCACTACAATAATGATATTCATTATCAGGATAGATTTCACCTAATAATCCATCATCAACTACAAATCGCTCTACATCAGAAAAGACACCTTTCATCTCATTAAATACCACTCCTTGATATTTAAGCTTATCATCTACTATCTCATACCTCCATCCTTCTCTCTCAAAAGTTTCCTTAGTTAACAAAGGATTAAAACAGGTATCAAGATAAACATCAGTAAGATTAAAGAAGTCTTGAAAATTTGCACTCCCAACAGGATAAAGAGTTTTATCAGGATAAGTCATTGCATTAAGAAAAGTAGGCATTGAAGTCTTAAGTAATGTCACAAATGGATCACTTATTGGATACTTCTTAGACCCAGAAAGTACAGAATGCTCCAATATATGTGGCACACCTGTAGAATCAGATACAGAAGTTCTAAATACCGCACAAAAGAATTTTTCAGGATCATCATTCTTTAACCTAACGATCCTCCCACCGTTAATATGCTCATAAATATCTAAAACAGACTTTATATCCTCTCTCTCAATTGATCTTGTTAAGGTCAAATTATGATAACTATTCATAGTTATATAATTCCACAATTGTAAAAAAAGGGCAAATTTAAATCCAAAAAAAAATCACCAAAAAAGGGTTTTTTAATATTCTAATAAAACAAAATCGAATAAGCTTTTCATCTGATCTTTAGTATAGTCAGTAGATAGTAATTTTTTCACCTGTTGGATTACTTTGTAAGACCTTAGTACATCAGTTATTAGTTCATTATGGCAAGGGGCTATAATTTGGATTGGGTTGTATTGATCAAAGAATGATTCTCCAAGTCCATAATCACCTAACATAATCTTTACACAAAAGACGATGTATTCAGCAGTAGAATTAGGATTATTATCTTCTAAATTATAATCAAACTCAGATCCACTATCTATAATATTAAACATGCAAATATTATTTAACAAACAGAATTTATCAGGCAAGAAAACTCTAGTTCCAGGTCTCTTATCAAAGAAATCAGGAAGGAAAATAATTCCAGTACCATTGTGAATATTTGCTACTATATCTTCATTATTATCATCTTTTATTCTGTAACAATATTCTTCAATAGTGGCATAGTGTTTGTAAATATCAACTTTATAATCTCGTGTTAAAGTGTAGTCTTCTACTAATTTTGCAACACATGATGCTTCTTCTTGGGCTGTTGCTTTGAGGAAAATTGAATCAGATCCATTTTTCATCTTAGAGCATTTTGCCATAACTGCACCACATCCTTCATGAGCTTCAGAAATGAAAACTGGTATATTATTTTTTATAAGATAATCACCAATCTTTGTTGCAATTTTAGCACTTTCCTCTGGGGAATAAAGACAGCCAACTCCGGGGATACCAAAATCGGCTATAGTTTGTCTATAATTGTATTTTACTAGAGGGTTTTTAAAGGCCTCCTCAGGTAAGGACCTATTATATATAAAGCGTTCATCGACGCATTTTTCTACAAAACATAAAATATCCCCCGGATCAATTGTGGGATCGGAGAATCCAATGTTTTTTCTTAATTCTAACAACTTAACAACTCTAATCCCTTCAAAAAAAGAAGCTGAGTTTTCCTTAAGCGCATTATAAAACTTCTTATCATGGGTCAACATTTTTTGTGACCACAATTCTTTTTCTGTGGTTAGAGACATATCCTTAATTTAATCAACACTAAATTCTAGCTTTTAAAACTAAAAAAAGCAAATGTTAATTTGTTACCATGGTAAATATTTTTTTTATTTCTAAATAATCATAAAAATGCAATTTTAAATAAGTCAATACTAAACATAAGTAAAATATATTAAAGCTACTCTTCCAGTTTACCATGCAACCTCCCCACTATCTCTCCTGATTCATCTTGATAATACTCTACTATTATCCCTGGGAAAAGTGTATTGGGTCTGGAGAAGCCAATGTTTGGTTCGATTTTGATTCCTAGTATTTTACCGTAATTTTCTAAGTAATCAATTCTTTCAATTTCCACGAGTTCATTTTCCTTATCGAATACTTTTTTTAATATGCCAGGGTTGTATAAATCCATTTTTGATTTTACGAATTTGGTTGAATATGGTTTTACCTCTTTGAGGTAGCGGTATAAGTAAGTATATATTGTATCATAACTAGGATTATTCATTTCTATCTTGAGTTTACCTTGGAAGTAAGGATGTGTTCTT
>JAYUKV010000069.1:0-13080 GCA_043764135.1 bacterium
ATAAAAAGAAACCAACCACATTAATCTTAATAATTAAGTTTCAATTAGGTATGCCTATTAACAACAAAACAAACACAACACTAATTGAAAAAATCAAACAATTAGTGTTGTTATTTTCTAAATCAGTATTTATATGTGTAGTTATTTTTACAGCTATTAATGTTGACTATCATTACAACCATAGAAATTATAGTCCATTTAAGGAAAAAGATTATCCTCAAGTATCAAAAGTAGGTGAAGATAGTGATTATAACTATTATAAAGTAGTTCCGACTTGTGCGAGTAAAAAGTTTATGGCTGTAGATATTAAACAATTTATTGAAAAATCAATTATAACTGTCAATTCTGATAATGAAGAATTTAGATATGGTTCACAGTACCCTAGAATTATCGAATTCAAAGCAAAAAAGAATATAAAAATCAGCTTCGCATCTACATGTGATATCTATTTATTACCGATTCAAAGCAATTATATCCATTTATAAATAATATACTTCACAGTCACAGATGCATTTTAAGGCATTCAATTTAAATCTATAATTTCAAGATTTTATGTCAAAAAAAATAATATTTTGGGTAACAATTACTATATTAGTTATCTGCTTTATTTTTGCCCAATTGTGGCCAAAAATATTAACTCAAATGGAAAAAAATAGACTTGAGGCTTTCGAAAAAAAAGTTCAAGGTAGATAAATCATAGCTCTTCATTAGTGAAGGGCTTTTTTATAATATTTATAGCGCTTGGCGCATCTTCAATTTAATGATGTTAGCTGACCAGGAGTTGACATTTTATTTTTTGCAAAAAAATAAAATTATCTAGAATTTTTTTGAGAATGTAGTATAAATGCTTGAAAAAAATCTAAACTTGGCTAAAACTTCCAAAATATTACTGACTTTATCGCCTGAACGTAGCGTTAAGGCAACATTTTTTATGCTTAAGATAACATAGTTATCAATGATTCTAATAGAGATTTTACAAAAAAGTAATATTGACACCCCTTGACAATAGAGGCTTTGATAAAACATCATACTACGGTTAACCAAATCACAGTATGAATTTACTTAATTATTTAAAAAAGAATATAGTCGAAGTTTTAGTATTCGCAATTTCTCTGATAGGAATAATATTTTATCACTATCAAAACATGTTCTTTTATCCATATTATGAGAACGATGAAGGGATTTATCAATCTCAAGCATGGGCAATAAGTCAATTAAAATCATTAACTCCCTATACATACTGGTATGATCATGCACCTGCTGGGTGGATTATACTTAATATTGCTACTAATTTGATTGGAGGTTTCTTTAAGTTTAACATTAGTGGAATGCCATCAATGGATACCGGTAGAATTGTAATATTGCTGTTTAAGATTATTACTTCGGTTTTAATATACTTTATAGTCAAGAATATCACTAATAAATATTATCTAGCTGCAATTGCCATGTTAACATCTGCTATTGGACCGTTAGCTGTTTATTATCAAAGAAGAATATTATTAGATAATATTATGGTAATGTCTGTTATTACTTCACTATTTTTCTTAAGTAGGAAAAAAATCGGAATAATTGCTATCATGGTTTCTGGGTTCTTCTTTGGCCTTTCAGTACTTATCAAGGAATCAGCGATATTCTTTCTTCCTGGATTTATAACCCTTGTATTATTAAGAACCAATAAAGAAAGAAGATTCGTCATAACTTCTTTATGGTGTATGTTCGCTGGAACAATATTACTTATATATCCACTATTTGCATATCTAAAGACAGAATTATTCCCAAGCCAAGAACGAGTCTCGTTGCTTGGAACTATTGCATATCATAGTTCGAGAGGGCGAAGCTTACCATTTTGGGATAGAAACTCTGACTTTTTGTATAACCTAAGTATTTGGCAATTAAAGGATTCTAATTATTTGATACTTGTTGGAATTTCACTTATGATAGGCGCCCTCATGTTGTTAGTTAATAAAAATAAGTATTTGTTGGTAACTATGATACTACTAGCTTCAATGATTGGGTTTATGTTGAGAGGTGGAATAGTAATTGATTTTTATATTCTGCCGATTATACCTTTTGTAGCTATATTAATTGCAGTTATTCTCAATATTTTAATTGAAGATTATTCGGTTAAAAAATTTATTATTATACCTTCAACACTTTTAATTATGTCAGTTTGTTTGGTTATGAGTTTTAATTCAAAGTTTGGTAAGGAGTTGGTAAACAATAAAGACAATACACAACTTGCAAAGTCAATTGATTATATCCGCAAAAACATTAACCCAGATACTAAATTCATAGTTGATTATTCAATGTGGTTGGATCTTAGAGAAAATAATAGCTTTAATAATGCACATTATTTCTACAAGTTAGATGTTGACCCTGAAGTTAAAAAGGATGTATTTAATAACGATTGGAAGAAAGTTGAATATGTAGCTGCTTCACACCAGACTTATAGAACAATATCAGAATCAGAAGCTCCAATTCTTAAAAAAACAATGGACAATGCGTTTTTACTTGCTGATTTTAGACCTGATTATGAATATACAACTGATCATACTTTTAATTATTGGTCAGTTAATGGAAGTTGGTCCTCAATCTTTAAAGTGAACAATAATCCAGATTTCTTAAACAAATTAAATAATACATATTTTCCTAAGTTTGTATCAGATACAGGTCAAACTATAGATGATCAAACCAAATTTACTACATCAGAAGGTCAATCATATACAATGTTAAGAGCTTTGTATAGTGATAATAGAGAAATGTTTGATAAGGCTTGGAAGTGGACCAAAGACGTATTGCATACAAGGGGTAGTGATAGTCTTTTTTCATGGAAATACGGTTTGTATAATGGTGAGATAAAAGTCTTAGATAAAGAAAGTGCCACCGATGCAGATCTAGATATTGCTTATGCGTTAATCAAAGCTTCAGAAAAATGGAAAGATAATTCATATCTAGAAATAGCCAAACAAATTATTGAAGATATTTATAAATACAGAGTTAGAGAATATAATGGAAAAAAGTTCTTACTACCATTTAGTTCAAACGAATCTAATGGATTTGAGATTCTCAATCCTTCATATTTCTCACCTGCATATTACAAAAAATTTGCAACAATCGACCCAACCAATGATTGGTCCAAATTAACCGAAGATACATATTGGGCCTTAGATGAAATGAGTCAAAATCGTGTTCTGTTCCCTGATTGGATAAAATATAATATCAAAGATAACAAATTCGAATCAGCAGCAGAGTTTATGAAAAATCCAAAAACTGACAACTTCTCTTATGATGCAATGAGAATATTTTGGAGAATCGGATATGATTATCTAGATACAAAAGACAGTCGTTCGTATAACTTACTAACTAAATTCCTTCCATTTATAGAACAAGAAGCCAAGAAAGGTATTTTATACACTTCTTACAATCCAAAAGGAGAGAAGGCTATTGATTACGATACAGGAGGTATGAATTCAATGATGTCAATTCCATTGTTTATCACAGGTTCAAAGTTTGAAAACAGAGTTTGGAAAGACAAGGTTTTAAGAGCAACAAATTACAAAGATGCTAGTTATCAAAAAAATGAAATTTACTACGACCAAAATATGGCATGGTTTAGTTTTTACCTGAATTATAAATATTATGGTTTGATATAATATACTCAAACCACACTAATCTCCATCTAATGTAGATAGAAAAAATTGGATATAATAGTGACTATATCAAGCTTCTTATGCGTTGCATAAAAGATTGAGATTGTTGCTATTAGAAACTATTTTGGCATTTAGATTAGGTGGAGGTTGGTGTGGTTTGAGTATACAACACCTCCCATTAAATCAAATGGGAGGTGTTTTATGAATAGGACTTCCGCAAAATCACAAAATCCAATCATCTCTCTACGATAAAATCAAGAATTTCGGGGACTCCGATAAGATCACCCTAAGTATTCACTTCGCTCATACTTAAAGAACCCGATAATTCGATTCTATCAAGAAAGATAGATGTCTTTTGTTATTTTGCGGAAGTCCTATAAAAAAATATTAAATAATTTTATTAGTTCCCAGGTGTAATTGCAATTTTTAACTTGTTAGAATTGCTTGCAGGAATTACTGTTCCGATTTTTTGGATTTTAGGATTTGGGTTAGGAATTATTGATGTTTCTACTGTCTCTTGATGGAATAAATCACCAGCTATTATTGGTCCAACTTCTTGATCTATATGAGAAATACCTCCAAAATTATCATCTCCATAAGCATCATAATTAGCTTGCTCAGTTAACAATATTGAATCGTTTACAAAACCAAATTCAGATTGATCACTAGATTCATGAACAATTGCTTGATTAGCTTTTTCAATTTTATCTATAGCTTGAATATAGGCTTCAAAGCCATCTTTGATTTCAGCACTTATGTTAGCATATTCTTTTGGAAATTCTTGTTTTATTCTTTGGATTTCTAATAAAATTGGATTGTTTGGATCAGCAAAATCAATACTATCAATACTATTGATTTCTTCATGTAGTTTTAAAGCTTTTTGTGAGTCAGTATCACTAGATTTATTAATATCAGATAAGAGTTTTGCCTTGTAAGCTTCTTTAGCCATATTTCCAGCATTAGAAGTTGAAAAACTATTCACTATTTGAGTTGCATTCTCATATTCTTCTGGATTAACAATTTCAAAATCTGTAGTGACTCCTATAGTATCAAGCAAATTGAATGATTTAATTCCATTTAAAACTTTAGATACAGAAGAAGAGATACCAGCCAAGCCAGAATTAACTAAGCTTTGTATTTTCTTAGACTTTTCTGGAATTTTTAAACTTTCATCAGGAGAGTCAATTTGATCAATTTTTACTTTTATATTTTGGTTCATATTTATATTTGTCTTTAGTTGACAACAGTCTATCATGGTTTTTCATTTATTACAAATGTATAAATAAATTATATCGAAAGAAAGGAGTAAAAGAATTTGACTATTGTTTTTTCCCAATGTTTGGTTCTCTAGAGTAGGCTAAATCTTTGTAGTTGTTAATTAATGATGTTTCTAATTGTTTTATATAATTATCTGAATTAAAGTTTATTCTGTTAATATAAAACTCTTTTTGATTAAAAAAGTAATTATTAGATAACCAGATATAGACAACCCTAGAATCCATAAAACCAGCACCTTCACCAATAAACAAATGATATTGGTCTGCCAATGGAAGAGATGTAAAAATATCTTTAAAATTATCAGTCAAATCTAAAGCACCATTTGTTTTTTCTTTTTGTAAAAGCAACTCTAAGTCAGGTTGACTTTTATATATTCGTAAATTAGTATTCAGGTCAATTATGAGTGTCATAGAATTAATATTAGTTTGTACAACGGCTGTCAGTTGTCTTTTTATCTTTTTAACATATCTTATGTTACACAACAGAAAAAGTCAAAATCAAGATACCATCCCATTACTTATGAATTTATCAAAAACAATTAGTGATAAATTCGAAACAGTTACAGATAAACAAACAGAACATCAATACCAAGTCAAAGAAGTATTAAATAATCACAACAATGAAGGAAGTGAAAAAATTCTAACTAGTTTAAGAACTTTCCAATCAGAGATTAACGAAGTTTTGCAACTTGCAATCCAGAATCTTCAAAAATCTAATTTGTTGGAACTAGATAAAATTGCAAGTCAATCAAAAAATAGCTTTGATCAAATCTACGAAGCAAACAACAAAAAACTCCAAGATATTCAAGTTGAAATCGAGAGAAGGTTAAATGATAATTTAGCTAATAATATCAAGTCTTTTAAAGAAGTATCAAACGATCTTGGAGAAATGAAGAAAACAGCTCAAACTATGATTGATTCCACATCTTCAATTGATAAACTAAATAGAATTTTTGATAGAACTGCTTCAAAATCATTTGGTGGGTTTTCAGAAAAATACTTAGAACAAATACTTGAATTTCATCTTAAAGGGCTTTGGAAATCCCAAGTTCAAGTAAAAGAGGGAAAGGAGATTATTGATTATGCAATTGAATTTGATGATTTAAGCATTGGTATAGATTCAAAATTTGCACTCACTTCTTACAACGATTACCAGAATTCAGCAGATGAATTTAAACAACAAAAATTAAAAGACTATCTTGCTAATATTAGGACAATGGCAACTTCAATCTCATCCAAATACGGCGGATACTTCCAACACTTATTAATGTTCATTCCAAGCGATGCAATGTATAATGAAGTGGCAAATGATCAGATAACAATGGATAAATTACATAGATTAAGAGTTGTTGTTGTTTCTCCGACTACTATTCTGTCTGTAATCTATGCTATATCTATGGTAAAAGATAAAATTGCAATTAATAATAACGCTCATACAATTCAAGATTATCTGATCAAAGTAGAAAAATCTATTGGTAAGTTTAGAGAAGAATATGACAAGCTAGGTAAAAAATTAAGAGAAGCACAAGATACTTATGACAAGTCTTCTGTTTATGTGGTCCAAGTAGAAAACCAAATTAGCAAAGTCAAAAAACTTGAACTAGCCTCATCCAGAGAAACTCTAAATCTTCCAGAACCAGATGAATCTAATTTAACAGAGATAGAATCTCCAAAAGTAATAAATGGCCATTACTCAACAAGCTATGTTAATTGATTTTTTTTGGGTATTTTTGATAATTTGTATCGTTGCTTTTTTTGAGATAATTAGAATCAGTAAAAAGGATACCAAGATTACAAAGATTACTGATTATGACAAATTAATTTCTGTAATAACGCCCCCAGGTGAATTAGAGCCAATCTTGGTTAAGCTTGTTAAAGATGTAAAAAGTATCTTACCATCATATGATAAAGAATCAAAAGTTGGTAAAATTCTAAAGGATCTTAAGACTGCAATAGAGACCCATCAAGAAGAGTCTTATGCATACAAAAAATCTGTACATCTAGATGAAGCACCAAGTGCTTACAATGTAATAGATGTGGGTAAAATTGAGTTTAAGATAAAAGGATTTTTTGCTTTACTCAAGAAGCAAACAACTGATGATAGTTATACAAATGGTCTTTGGTTGGTTGTATTAGTATTTGGTATTTTAGCGTTTGTTATAAAAAATAATTAAATCAAATGTGTCTCTATACTAATTTGACCATTAAGAATTTCTAAATAAGAATTTGATAATGTTAAAAGCTCTAATATTCGATTCTTTTTTTGATAAACATAGAGGCGTTATCGCATTTGTAAGATTATTCTCTGGAGAAGTAAAAGCTGGAGATACTATTCATTTCATTGCTACTAATTTTAAGGCTCCAGTGAGTGAAGTTGGAGTATTTAAACCTGAAATGGTTCCAATTAGTAGTTTATCAAGTGGTGAAGTTGGATATATTGTTACAGGGCTTAAAGAATTAGAAAAAGTAAAAGTAGGTGATACAATCTCATCTTCTCCTGACTCAATTAATGCACTTGCAGGGTACAAAGAAGTTGAACCAAAAGTCTATTCATCAATTTTTCCAATTGATGCTGATGATTATCCTAAATTAAGAGATGCAATTGCAAAACTAAAGTTAAACGATGCTTCACTTTCATTTGAAACTGAAAATATTCCCGCACTTGGTTTTGGGTTTCGATGTGGATTTTTGGGGTTATTGCATATGGATATTGTTCAAGAAAGACTTAATAGAGAGTTTAATCTTGATTTAATTCTAACAACGCCATCTGTACAATATGAAATATACAAGAACACTGGTGACGTAATTACAATTCATACTCCTTCAGAACTTCCAGACCCGTCTCAAATCTCTTCAATCAAAGAACCAATGATAAAAATGGAATTAATCACCCCTGAAATATATATTGGTAAAATAATCGAACTTGTTACTTCTAGAAGAGGTAATTACACATCAATGGCCGCATTATCAATTGGGCAAATTCAGATAACATGCACATTACCATTGGCTGAAATGATAGTGGATTTTTATGATGATCTTAAAAGTGCAACAAAAGGATATGCAACTATGTCATACGAGATAACAGGATTTGAAAAAGCTGACTTGGTCAAAGTAGATATCCTAGTACACGGCAAAATAGTTGATCCATTATCATTTATCACACACAGAACTAACTCAGAACAGAAAGGAAGACATGTCTGCGAAAAGTTAAAAGAATTAATTCCAAGACAACAATTCGAAATACCTGTTCAAGCATCAATTGGCGCAAGAGTAATAGCTAGAGAAACTGTCAAAGCCTTTAGAAAAGATGTAACTGCCAAGCTTTATGGTGGTGATATAACTAGAAGAATGAAACTATTAGATAAACAAAAAGAAGGTAAAAAAAGAATGAAAATGGTAGGTAGTGTAGAAATCCCACAATCAGCATTCTTAAATATTTTAAAAAAATAAAAAAAACTCACAAAAAAAACTCACAAAGAAATGTGAGTTTGTTTTTTTGGTTATTAGGTTTGTTAGTTTTTACCATAAAAAAACATAAAAAATTTACTCACATAGATGTGAGTAATGTGGTGAATATCGAAAAAAGTTTTTATTTGAATTAGGTTAATAGAGATTTACTGGTTTATCAGTAAAAAGTTTTAACTCTAAGCTATAAATGTGCTTCCCTTGATATTTAAGAAGATCTCGATAATTCTGTTTATTTGAGTTTTTTATAAAGGTCAATCGGTTGAATTTCAGTAATTGACCGCTATTTCCTCCGATAGTGTGTTGAATTATTTGAAGTGGAACAGCAAAATCTTCTGTTTTAGGACTGATATCCAATAAAAAAGAAAATTCAGTGTCTAAAATAGTTAAAATGTCAGAAACTTTAAGATCCTCAACAACTTTGCCAAGTCTATCAATTAATGACATTTGAATGTAGATCTCTTTTGGGGTAAGTCCACAATTAATTTTTGGATCCAGAATTAGTTCTTGAGCATATTTCCAAGCATCAATTGATCGTTTACGAATACTTTCAAATGGCGCTACAGTTCCAAGAAGAGATTTTTCTCTTTGATGTAGTACAATTTCAAAATCTTGCGGTAAAGCAATCAAACAAGTAGAGCAACTAGATTGAACGTTTGTAAGCATGATTAACACCAAGGAACAAAGGATGAAAATTAAGAAAATGACTTAATATTCTATTAATGGTTTATAATAACAAAAATGTCAATCAAATCCAAACCTTAATCAATAAAAGTTTTAAAAAATACATTTTTCTAAACATATGGTTCCGATACTTCTTAACTTACTATTGATGATGCGCCATAGAATTACTTTTTCTAACAATATTTGTGGTTATTAGGCTCTAGCTTTATTGTCTATATACTTAGCTAATTTATAGTAAATATCTTCTTCTGAGGATTTAATATTCAAAGCAAAATTCTTATCCCCAACGACTTCAAACACTTCCTTACCTCTTGTGATAGCAACATTAAGTATATTGTAACAATCAACATTAATAAACTTTAGTTGATTAGGGTTGCTTCCTTGAGAATAAACAGGTGAGTATAGAATTGCTTTTTTTTCATCACCTTGGAATGTATGAATTGTTCCAACTTGTACATCGTAAATATTTTGATCATTCAAAATCTTTTTGATTCTAAAGGCTTGATTTCTATATTGACTGATGACACCAATTTCATCAGGTTTGAAATACTTAAGGTAATGTAAGACTCTTGTTAAGACAGTACTAGCTTCTATTTCATTAATATTAGTATTTCCACCCTGCCCTTCGATATGAAACCAATTAATTGCCCTAGATGAATTAGGCTTTGTTAATTTAAGACGGCTGTTGTAATAATTCTGGTTTGAGAATTCGATTATATCGTCTTGGCACCTGTAGTGGTAGGATAAGAATAATTCTTTTTGATTGCTTTCTATTCTCATTTGTTCTACATAATCGAATAAGGATAATTTTGTGTAATTAGAATATTTATCATTAACCAATTCTAGCTTAGTTACCAAATCATTTTGGATTTTACTAGTGATAACAGAGGAGGGGATGTGTGTTAATTGCTTAGGATCACCAATTACAATTAATGATCTTGATGATTGAAGCAGTGGAATAATTGCAACGGAGTTACACTGCGAAGCTTCATCTACCATGACATAATCAAACATATTCTTTTTTATAGGCAAATTATTAATTGCTTTGAGGATATTAGAAAATACAATTGGAGAGTCTTCAATAATATCATCAAGAATTTTTTTGGCTTGATAAATCCTGTTTGCATTTGATATTGCATCACTTAAAACCTCTATATCTCTATCATAAATCTGTATGTATTGATAATTCAACTTAAGGATAATCAACTCTTTTAATAGAGTAGAATATTTAAGTTTATTCTTATTTTGATCAGTCATTAAACTTAGATATTTAGCTTCATTATCAGATAAGAAGTTTTGCTTGGTATGATATTCTTTTTTAATATCAAATTTGTCATCACCCTTCTCTTCTATCAAATCAGGGTATTTTTTCTTTAAATACTGAATTCTAGACATGGCTTTGTTGAAATTATCTAAAAGCTCAAATTTTAATTGAAGTTTTTCAAATTCACTCTCCTTTGCTTCTAATTCTGTTAATATAGTTTTTTTAGTTGTAATTAACTTAAGATTATTGATATACAGTACAAACTCTTTAAAATTATTTTGAATATTAGTAGAATAACATGGAAAAGGAATTTTAATCCCTAATACTTCTTGCATTTTATGGTAAACAACATCCACTGGTTTGTTATTGTATGAAGTAATTAAAACTTTCTTATCCATAACAATTGCTTGAAGCAAAAACTCAGTTATTGTTTGAGATTTACCTGTTCCAGGTGGACCATTTAATGTCTGAAGTCTTGTACCAAAGAATGATTCACAAGCTTCTTTTTGGTCCTCATTAAGTTCTGATTGTACAGGAATTATATTAATTCTATTAGGTGTTGTAGATGATAATTTACCTACTACATATTTATACAAAATATCAGTTTCCTTTATCTTATCAACATTCGTAACTAAATAATCAATTCTCTCCTTAATTATTTTATCAAACGAAGTAATATTAACCACACCACACATAAACTGTTGAGCAACTATGGCAACATTTTCGAATCTACTTAAAGATTCACTAAGTGTCTTAATTTTATCCTTAAAGGATAAACTCTCAAGCGATTTTGTAAGCTCTAACAATTCTTCATATTCATAACCAAGATTCATTAGAGTTGGAGTATGAATTTTAAAAGCATAGCCTTTAACTATCAACTGATCACCTTCAATATTATCATCTGTAGCATATGCAACAAAGCAAGGATATGTATAACCATTTATATTAAACCTGATAGTTATAGCAATAGAGGAAGCAATTCCCATTTTGTTTATTTTAAGCTTGAAGTTGGTGGCTGTTGGTACATCTAAAGGTATTCTAAATTCATTTAATTCTGGAATGTATGTGTAATAGGTAGAGTAATCAAGAGCTTTGGTATCAAACTGTTCAGAACCTTGTATAGAAAGTTTGAGAACAGACTGAAAAAATTTTAGTTTGTTTAAGAGTTTACTTGAGTCTTGATTCATAGTCGAATTATTAAGTATTTCTCAAAGTTTTTCAAGTTAATAAAATTATTTTTACTTTACAATTTAATAAAATTTATTTATGACAACTACTGTTGTACAGTTAGAGTTCTTGTGAATGTTAACTGTTTAACAATTTTTGATTCTTGTAATATTTGATGAGAGGAAATTTTCCGTGGAACTATCATTCGATCAGCAAAACAACTCGTTTTTAGCTCCTTTAAAACAAACCAATCTTGCACAATTTCTTCCAAGTAAAAACTACCTCAGTATTTCCAGCGTAGGTTACCCAGTAGTCCATAATTCAGAAGGTGAATTTAAGACTCTTTGCAACCTTGAGGGATGTCTATACTATATTGAAGGATCGGTGATGGATGCTGATGATGATGGTGTTAATTATGGAGTTGTAGAGAAGTTTTTGCCTGTATCATTATCTCCGTTAAAAGATAAGGCAATTGCAACCACTAAACAGCCTCCTATCCAAGTTACATCTTTGCTGTATTTCAGTTTTGGTCATTTAGATTATTTGTCTAACGGTGACAATACTGAGTATTTCGATGACTGTTTTAAAGCAGGGGTCTTTAAGATTGCATCGCTACAATCTTCATTTGATAAACTTTATAAAAACTAAAGTTTATCCTTAAACCAAAAACTGCTTAGTTACCATGATTTAATAAATATATGCTTTTACTTGACCGTAATTGTTTATATAGTTAAGTTTAACTGACTAAGCAGTTTGTCTGTAAATTTATATGTTCTAAACTGATTCTTAGTGTCAATCAAAGGACAACATTTGTTGTTTTGTTTTTTATCGTAGTTTTAAGAGGGAAGAATGAAAAGTGCATTTTGGACGGTAATATTCCTTTGTTTATGTTATTTAGGATACTCGGAATTAAAATCAAAAGAAAAAATTGTTTTTCAAGATCCTGCCAAGCCTAATTACACACTAATTAGTTATAAGAACAATTCAAGCTGTGGTAAGTCTATAATTCAAGGTTTTAACCAATACGTGACAGCTCGTCACTGTATCGATCCAAACGCCCCAACCAAACCATCTAGATATAATGATTCGCCAGTTTTAATAAACAGTGGTAAACCTATTGTGCTCGCAACACCTAAAGTTGGCCTAGCAAAAACAATTGGATTTCATTTTGGACAAAAAGTTGAAATTGATTTGATAGTTGAAGATCTTGATTCGTGCCAAGCAATATTCTCAGTTGCAAATGGACAAAATGACATTAATTCCTACATACAATCAGGTGATTCTGGTAGTCCTGTAGTACAATTTAGAAATGGCAAACCTATAGTTGTTGGTACGCTAACAGGAGGGCTTCCTGAATACAGACTTGAACCTATCGAAGGAACAAGAAAAAGGTTTACAGTTGGCATTTTTAATTATAAAGACTGCCAATCATCCAAATACACTGTCATCAAATAAAATAAAAAAACCTGTTAAATCACAGAGCTGTCCCACTAAACACGGGACAGCTTTCTTTGTCCCAAAATACCTAAACAAACCTCTTCTCTGTTGCACAAAGACCGAATGGTCTTTGTGG
>JAYUKV010000070.1:0-3660 GCA_043764135.1 bacterium
TGACTTGATGTTGGTGTTAGTTTGTACTTAAATGCTTTTAGCATACTTAATTACAATTTTAGTAATAGTTTACATATTAGTCAATAAACCAAACCAAACAAAACCAAACAAAAAACAGATCATTATCAATGATCTGTAATATTATAGCAGAACCAAGGGACTCTGCATCTCAACACCAAATCAAAGATTATGATGTGAGGATTCCGTCCCTTATCATCCCTGATTTGTAAAAAGATTGTACTTTACTAAACTATTAAAATAATTTATACATATATGTAAATATGTATCGTAAGAATAATGTTATAAATAATAAAACTAAAGTTACTGTCTTAATAGTAGTTATTATTAATATGACTCTTGCTCTTGGGATATTAATAGGTCAAAGAAATTTTTTTAATTCATCTTACGCAGGAACCCTTACACAAAAGACCGAGTCAGGTTTAACTAAGAATCTCTTGAGTGAATTAGCAGAAAAACCTATCTATACTTTAGGAGTTGAACCTACAGAGGTAGGAACTTTTAAGTATATAAAGTGGAATAACAAAATTGATTTTTCAATTTCAATCTTCACAAAATCACAATCACTAACCTTAAATAAAGATACTTTGCCACTTCCAACTAAATACAGTATTCAAACCTTAACATACAACCAAGACCAAAGTGAAGTATTATACAATAATATCGGTGAACTTGAATTTGAAAAAAGTGGAAAGGGCTTAAAAGGTAGTTTTTATGGTGAAATTAGTGAAAATGCTTTACAAATCAAACAGGTTGTGTTAAAAGCTTTAGATAATAATGAAAATCAAAATTTTTATCTTTATTCTGATAAAAATATTCCAGAAAAATTAAACAACACTCCAATGCCATATTTTTGGGTTGTGCTATAAGTTTGTTTTATAATATTCATTAAAAATCCAATATGTCATCAATCTTATTACTTATACTTGCATTACTTGCATTGTTTGTTTCCTATTATTTACTTAGTTTTACTTTAACCAGAACTGTTATTAATTATTATAATAAACTCAGAACCAGCCCTGAGTTTTCTAATTCATATACCGAGCCCAAACCAAATACAATTCCAACCACAGAACCACTTCCAAAATCAAACAAAGTTTTTATCGGAGCTGTTAAAAATAAATTTAATTTAACAGAAAAGCCACTAAAAGCATTTACTAATGCATACGATAGAACAATATTCGCATTAGAAGAGCAGAATTGGGATGATTGGGTAGATGCTATTGAAAAAATCTACAAGATGTTGAAGAAAGATTTTTTTGGTACTGCAAAACAGTTTATTACATTTTTGTTAAATCTATCCAAACCAGTCGAAAAAGATGATTTAGAGTCAAGGATGAATAGAATCAATCAACAGAGACAGCAACTAGAAGTTGATAAAATGATTGACAAATTACAAGAACATGCTCAAAAAGATCAAGTATATATAGATCAACCAAAAACTCAACAGCTACCTGTTAAAATTACATCTACCACTCCTACTATATCAACATTTAAAACTTCGCAGAAGATAATGCTAATTAAACCTACATTTAATGAAGATAATGAAGTAGATATTTCTGCATCAGAATTTGAGACAAACTTTGAATTAACTGATTTTCAAAAGTTAGAACAAAGAATCTTGGTAAAGTTAAAAGATATTGGAGTGGGAAATTACGATTTATGGAATGAACTTGCAGATCTTTATGTAAAAAATGACTACTCATTAAAAGCAAAAGATATATATAAGTATGTTTCTAAGAATGGTGATTTGAAAAGTAAACAGAAAGCAGTTGATGGTTTGATAGGTCTGGACTAAAACAATAATAATTAAATATATGATAGGATTTTTAGCGGGAAAAATAATTGGTTTTTTGAATGATAAAATAATAATAAGATTGCCTTCAGGTCTGGGCTATATTATAACTGTAGATCCTACACTAGAATTAATTCTTAATGAAAATATAGAATTGTTTGCTCTAGAAGTTATTAGAGATAGTAATTCTGAGTTGTTTGGATTTAAAGATATTGAATCTAGAGTTTGGGTTGAAAAACTAATTGATGTAGATGGGGTTGGCCCAAAATCAGCAACCAACATGATTTATCACTTAGGTGTCCCTAAATTAAGAAATGCAATAGCCGAACAGGATGATGTAACACTATCAACTGTAAAAGGCGTATCAAGTAAAACTGCTAAAAAAATAATCCTTGAACTACACAATAAAGATGTAAATATCAAAACCCTAAATCAAAACAAATACAAATCCAAAACATCAATCGCATCAGAATTCACTGAAACAATGTCTTCACTGGGTTACACTAGATCCCAAATCGTAAATGTTATTGGCGCGATGAAACAAGAATCAGTCTGGCAAGAAGATGATTTAAATGTTTTGGTTAAATCTGCTTTAAAATATTTGAGGTAAGAATTAAACTATACTTGATCAAATAATTACCGTCCTTAAGGACGGTATTTAAAACCACACAAAAAATTAGAAATAAATATTTACAATATTTATTAATCAGTTTGTATCAATGTAATTATTATTTTTTGGTCAGAAGATATATCGAATAAGTAATTCCTATAAAAATTGAAGATATTAATATATAGCACAACATCCATAATTTTGATTTGTTTTGGATTTTAAGTTTATCAAATATTAATCCAGATATACTTGTTAGTATAATAAAAATTATTAAGTCCATATTACAAACACCAAATATTAAACTTACTATTATAACTTAGATTTACACCTAAACCAGAATTACACCACCATTTGTTTTGAGCAACCCAATTTCTAATTCCCCATACTACTGCTGATAAAACCGATCTTACTGCCCAAACACATGGATAATAAACAGCTAATGCAATATATATACAACCACCGATTGCAGGCGTCCAAAGTGCTGACCAAAGCGCACCTGCAGATCCATTTAATGCCATGTCCATTATTTGTCTATTCATCTTGATTTGCATGCCCCAGTTTTGTAAATCTATTGATGCTTTATGTCCATAAATATTAAATTCCTTAAAATAAGCTTTTGAGTTCAAATCGAATTTTAAGTTTGTAATTGAAGTTTCTATAGATTTTGTTTCAACATTTTCAATTTGAAACTGGATTGGATCTTTAATATATTCAGGCAATTGTTCAATACTATTTGGTATTTTTTGTAATACATTTGTTGAGAGATCATTATCTATTAACTTTTTTTCAATATTTGAATTTACTATTGATTGTAATGAAATATTTTTATCTTCTTTCATCATCAATTCAATTGCATTGATATCTTTTTCGATCTGGTCTGTTTTTAAAATTTCAGATATTCTTGTATGTTCGGATTTATCTAAGATTTCTTTTATCGTAATTAATGATTCAATGTTACCAACAAGTGAAATACTAAGAATCTTTGATTGAGACAAGTTTATATATCTTTGTTTTTTTATTTCCCAGCTACTCATTTTTGAAATCTCATCTTTTAATGCTTGATTTGTTGTTGGTTGATTATTGTTTTTAATGTCATCTATTTTTAGAATCAAGGATTGAAGTTTATCATTGTAAACTTTCTTAACTCACCTTTCGCAACCAAACTCCAACCTCATTTTAGCCAGTTCTTCAAAAGATCTTTTTAAGGCTTCTAAATATAGTTTTGATTTTAATTGAA
>JAYUKV010000071.1:0-12965 GCA_043764135.1 bacterium
TTGTTTGATAAGGATAGGTGTGTGAACATATGAATTTCGCACCTATCTTTATCTTTATATATTTTTAGTGAAATTTACTCACAATTTGGGTTTTAAAAAGTTATAATTCAACTGAAGCTTTACCTTATTTAGATACTTTTAATAAGTATAGAGAATATATAGAGGGTAATTTTAACACACAAGAACAAAAAACTACAATGAATAACTTGATCATAAAGTATTTTGCTATTTTGGATGAAGGAAAGCCGTTAATGTTTAATGACGAGCAAGTATCAAAAGAAAAGATATATAAATTCTTAGATGATCTTAATAATTATATTGTCGATCTTACTGAAGTAAATGATACGATGAATTTGAATGAATACAAGACTTCGTTACAAACGAAAGAAACATACTCAGGAATGTATGATAAATTTCCAGAATTTGAAAACGTGGTAGAGTTTCTTGTTGCAAGTTATTATTTAGATTATGATTCAGCCTCATTATTTATTTATGATTTAATTGATATCGAAAAAACATCTTCATCAAAAGATTTGCTTATTCAACTATTAAAAAACTCCATAATTTAAAAATCAAGTAATATATCTTTCATTATGTGGATTGAAAAATATTTTTAATCAGACTTCAAATATTTACCAATCTTTTTTAATAATTTATTTAGAATTGATTATAAAGAGCTCATACACTAAAGTATAAAATCTAAAATACATAAAATATGTAACACTGTTCTTGATTTTCGGTATTAATTTGTTGACAGCCTACCTCCAATTTGTTATTGTAGTGATTAAAACTTTTAAAGCTCTAAAACAACCAATTCACACAGAGTAAATCTATCATGTTGAAGAATTTGCGCCCCATTAAACTAGCTGCTTTAGGAATGATTTCATTTTTAGCAACATTTATGGTGTCCGTCTCAGCCACTCCAAAAGTTACTGATTCCGTTGGCTCAAAAAGCAATTTTGAAAATGTAATTACACTTAATGGTGAACCAGCAAATGCAATTAACTGGTGTCCAGAAGTTATGCGATACGAGGTTAATCGTGGTAATTCAAGAGCCATTTATCATCAAAATAATTGTGGAAAAGTTTACATTCTAATGAATGCAAGCGCTGCTAAAGACCTTGCTTACGATATCAAACAAACAAAACGACAACTAGAATATGCAGCCCAACAAGGAGGTTTGGTGACAGTACCATGGTTTATGCGTAAAATTGTTAGAGTTGTTAAGTTTGGTGTGCCTGCATCTGCTATTATTGGTCATTATGCATTTGTTAGTGATGATGTTGTTAACAAATTAGAAAGAGCTGCTGACAGGTCTGATAACATTTGGTTTGATACTCAGGCTGGTGCTTTATTTCACAATCCTGAAGTTAAGTATTAACAACAGTTTTCTAGTTTAGAGAGGGGTATCCTCCTCTTTTTATATTCTTACATATTATATGTCTTATTTATTAATACTGACACTAGCTGTCATTTTCTATTATCTACTCGATAAATTAGTTAGCTATTTACTTACAAAGAAGTTTAAAAATTTATTAAAATATAAAGATTTTACTTGTACGTTAATATATTTTACATTTTTGTTACTATTGAATCTATTGAATGTTTTTAAAATTTAACTTGTATCTATTTGTAAAAACAATTATATCATAGAACGAATTCTTTTTATGAATTGTATTAGGTTAAGTACCCTGCATAAAATGCAGAGTATTTTTATATACAATTCTTCC
This sequence comes from bacterium, assembly GCA_043764135.1. Classification (GTDB taxonomy): domain Bacteria; phylum Patescibacteriota; class JACMRA01; order JACMRA01; family JACMRA01; genus JAYUKV01. Next base: position 1,731 of record JAYUKV010000071.1, read on the forward strand.
CAATTAATGTAGTATCATAATTAAATTTCTATTATTACTTCAAATTAATTTTAGTCTTTACAAAAATATTTTTTCTTCATGTGTAAGAAACAATAAGATTGAATTAAAATTGTAATTTGAAGTATAGAATTAAAAATAACCGAAACTAAATTCGGTTATTTTCTTATAAATACAGGATTTATTTTAACTATTTCTCCTTCAAGTGCTTTTGTTAGATATTGAGATGTTTCAGGCATGAATGGGTATAGGTGCTTACTAATATCCTTAAGTAAGTTGATAGAAGAGCCCAAAACTTCCTTGATTCTTTGTTGTTGATCAATTTCTTTACTTAATTCCCATGGTTTTGTATTTTCTAGGTATTCATTACCTTGAGAACAAGCCTTAAAAATCTCATCAAATGCAAGTTTACAATCTCCTTCTTCAAAAAAATCATGATACTTATCCCAGTTGTAACTAGATTCGTTAGAAGAGAGATCATAACCGAATTTTGAAGCGAGAGTTGTTACTCTTGTAAAAATATTACCTAGGTTATTAGCTAGAAAAGTATTATAATTTGCTTTTATAATATCTCTATTAAAGTTTGAATCTCCAAAAATATTAATTTCATGTAAGAATATAAACCTTGTTTCATCAATTGTATAATCAGTCAAAACTTGTTCTGGTGTTATAACGTTACCTAGACTTTTGGACATTTTGATTCCATTGTCATCGTTTATCATACCGTGAGCAATACATCTAATAGGCAAGGGTACATCAAGAGCAACTAGAAGCGCTGGGAAAATTACCAAATGGAACTTGGAAATTTCTTTTGAGCAATACATTAGATCAATAGGGTATTGATCTCTAAGTTTATTTACTATTTCATTATCTGCTAGTGTCTCAAGCTCTGATTCTGTAAATAGTGCAGAACAATAATTTAACAATGCTTCAAACCATACATACATCACTTGACTAGAATCATTAGTAACTTCAATTCCCCAAGGTAATCTAGATTTTTCACGACTGCATGAAATATCTTGTAAACCTTGGTTGATAAAAGAACGCCATTCATTAGCAATATTTGATGGTTTAAGTTTTACTTGATTTAAGAAATCTAAAACCTCATTTTCAAAATTAGATAATCTAAAAAAGTAATTAGTTTCTTCCATCTCAATTGGCTTGGTCAAATGAACTGGACAACACCCTTCTTCAGTAAGTTGAGTAGGTGCGTAAAAATCTTCACATCCTACGCAGTACAATCCTTTATAGTCTTTTTTAAAAATATGATTATTTTTTTGAAGAACTCTGAATATAGCTTGTGAGAATAGAATATGTCTTTTTGAGTGAGTTGGTACAAATTCAGAATATTCTACATTAAATTTTTTCCAAAGATCCACAAATATTTTACCTGTTTGGTCCACAAAAAACTCAGGAGCAATATTCTCTTTAATTGCTGCTTGATATATTTTTAGACCGTGTTGATCTAATCCCATTGTAAGAAATGGCTTTGAAGCTTTGATATATTTTTGATATTTATATAATGTATCAGTATAAAGACCTTCTAGCAAATGCCCTAAATGTGGGGCAGCATTAGTATAGGGTATTGGTGTTGTAATGATATACATAATCAAATTATTAATCCTAACTAACAATTTTGTCAAAAACATATTTCTTATTTCTTTTTTCCTTTAACTTGATTATTTTACAAAAAAAAATAATCATATAAAGCGAATATAAAAACCACTTAAAAATCAAACATTCTTGACAATTATGTTAAGAATAGCGATATAAAGTATATTATTTTTTCAGAAGAATTACTATGTCAAATCAAGAAACAACCAATACCACTGTAGTAAATGTTTTAAAACCAACCAAAAAAGATAAAAGTGTAATCTCAAGAGAAAGAGGTGCTTTTAACTATGTTGCGGACAGATTACTTGGTGAAAAAAGAGAACTAAAGAAATACTGGAGTAGAGTTAGCTCAATCACAGATCTAGAACCAAAAATCGCATCTTTAACAGATGAAGAGTTAAAAAATAAAACTTTTGAATTCAGACAAAGGTTAAAGGGTTTAACAGGTAATGAACTTGCAAAAAAACTCGACGATATACTTCCTGAAGCATTTGCAGTTGTAAGAGAAGCTGCATTTAGAGCCATTGGACAGAAACACTATCCAGTTCAATTGATTGGAGGTATGGTTCTGAATGAAGGTAGAATTGCCGAAATGAGAACTGGAGAAGGTAAAACTCTTGTTGGTACATTAACAACATATTTGAACGCTTTACCAGAACAAAATCAAGTACATGTAGTAACCGTAAACGATTACCTTGCAAGAAGAGACGCATCTTGGATGGGCCAAATATATAACTTCCTAGGTTTAACCGTAGGCGTAATCCAGAACCAATCACAATTCTATTTTGAGTTTGGAGCTCAAGGAGATGCTATCGCTAGAGAGAAAAGAAAACAAGGATTAGTTGATTCTCTTGAAGACGGTGAAATGGAGGGCAGAACTGTACTTGATGTTGAGAACTTAGTTCCTTGTGATCGTAAGAGATCTTACTGGGACCTTGAGAACAATATTCCAGTTGATATTGTTTATGGTGTTAACTCAGAATTTGGCTTTGATTATTTAAGAGATAATTTAGCAGTTTTACCATCTGAAATTGTACAAAGAGCAGGTCATAAAGTTGCTGTTATTGACGAGGTTGACTCAATTTTAATTGACGAAGCTAGAACTCCGCTTATCATATCACAACCAGGAGCAACCCCTTCTGCAAGATATAAACAATTTACTGCAATTGCTCGTAAATTAACACCAATCGAAGATTATACAGTAGATGATAAAATCAAATCATGTTTCTTAACACCAGAAGGAATTCAAAAAGTAGAACAACTAATTGGAAGTTCAGATCTTTATGGAAATCCAGAAAACTTGAACTTAGTTTACCACATTGATGTAGCCCTAAGATCTCAAAACTGTTATAAAAGAGAAGTAGACTACGTTGTAAAAGACAATGAAATTGTACTTGTTGACACTTCGACAGGTAGAATGATGTACGGTAGAAGATATTCAGAAGGATTGCACCAAGCTCTTGAATCTAAAGAAGGAATAGAAATCAAAGCAGAAAGCTACACAGCCGCTTCAATCACATATCAAAACTACTTCAAACTCTATGATAAACTATCTGGTATGACTGGTACTGCCTCAACAGAATCAGAAGAATTAGATAAGACTTACAAGTTAGTTGTTGTTACTATCCCTACAAACAAACCAATGGTAAGAAAAGACTACGTAGATAAAATCTTCAAAAATGAAGAAGGTAAGTTCAAATCAGTTGTAAAGGACATTGCAAAAATTAATGCTACAGGTCAACCTATCCTAGTTGGTACATCATCAATCCAAAAGAATGAAATACTATCTTCATTATTACAACAAGCTGGGATCAAGCATTCAGTATTAAACGCTAAGAACCACGAACAAGAAGCTAGAATTATCTCTAATGCAGGTAAAATTGGTTCTGTTGTAATAGCGACTAACATCGCAGGTAGAGGTGTGGATATTAAGTTAGGTGGAGAAAAACCTGAATCTGAAGCAGATATTGTTAACTGGAGAGCTCAACGAGATAAAGTAATTGAACTTGGTGGTTTGTATGTAATAGGTACAGAAAGACATGAATCTAGACGTATCGATAATCAGTTAAGAGGAAGATCAGGAAGACAAGGAGATGCGGGTTGTTCTCAATTTTATATTGCATTAAACGATGAGATCTTGAGAAACTTTGGTGAGGATAGATTAAAGATTTACCAAGCATTGCCTATTCCTGATGATGAACCAATTCAAATGGGATTAATAGCTAGACTGATCGAAGAAGCTCAAAAGAAGATTGAATCATACCATTACGATTCAAGAAAGAATGTAATGGAACATGACGATGTAATAAACAAACAAAGATCTGTTATATATACTAAGAGAATGAATATTCTTACCAATAATGGATTTGATGAAAGAGCGGAATTACAAAAAACTTTAACTAGAGAAATAGCTAGAAATCTTGAAGAACTACCTTCAATCAATCTAAAAAAGATTGATAATTATCAAGCAGATTTAATCAAACTTTCTGAAAACTTAAAGAGAATTCACCCGCTTCCACATTTTGAAGTAAGTGAACTAAAAAAGACTATTGTGAATAACAAAAAATCTCTAAATAAAATGGTTCCAGAATTATCAGAAAAAACATTTACAGCTTTATCAGATAAATGGAAAATCTATAATACCAAAGTTCAACATGGTATGGGAAGATATCTTTACTTAAGAGGAATAGATAACTTATGGACTGAGCATTTGATAACTATTGATTACCTAGCTGACTCAGTAAGATTTGTAGGTTATTCTCAAAAAACACCACTTACAGAATACAAAAGAGAGGGTATGAGATTATTCCTTGAGTTACTCAAAGAGATTGATAAAGAAATTGCAAGAACTGCATTTAAAGTAAGTCCTGATCTTGTAAATCCAGAACTACTTAACTAATCTTAGTATGACTATTATCAAGAAGATAATTGTATTCTTACTTCTCCTTGCCCCATTAATTAGTCTTGAGCCTGTAAAAGCTCAAGACTTTAATTTGATTTTACCCAAAGTTACTCAAAATAGAACAGTTAAAGATGTTGAAAAAATAGGAGAGGAATACATCTTTAAAGATGTTCTTACCTTAAATGATAATTTAAGATTTGGCTGGTCAAATCTAGAGCTGGATTTAAATTCAAGAGCAACAAAAGCACCGAACAAAGGATATATCAAAGCATATATAAACACAGAATCGGATGAGAATTTTATTCTTGACTTTGCAAGCTCGCCTTTGAGATTGGACACTTTGTCTCAAAAATTAAAAGAAGGCAATAACAAGTTAGTTTTTGTTTTAATTGTTAATGGAATACCAACTGGGAATAAAATTGTCTTTAATTTGGTATTTAAAGCTATATCAACGGATCCTACCATAAAGATATCAAAACCAAACAATAAAGTCGTGTTTTGGGAAAATATGAGACATGATTTTATTCTAAATGTTGAAAATTTGATTGTAAATTCAGGAGTTAATTTAGCAAACCATGGGAAAGTTAATGTATATCTGGATAATGTAAATGAGGAAAGTTTTTTAACTCAAATAACAGACTCGGATGCTAATGGAAGTAATTCCGTATTAAAATTTAATTCTGATATTTTTGGTGAAAAATTTAAAAAAACTCCAGATTCATTGACCTCAAAACTAATTTTTGTTCCAGTTTCTAGCACAAATAAGTTTTATAACAATTCATTGGCAACTCTAGATATTATAACAAATTTTCAAAATACATTGGATGTAAAACAACCAACTCTTGATTTTATATCAGTAAATGATTCGAATAATTCTATTCGCAAGGATGGATTAATTAAATTTAAAGTTACCAATTTTAAGATGCTTAAGTTTGACACAAGAAATTCTATTAATACTGGTGAAGGATACTTACAAATTTTAGTTAACGATAAACCTCACAAGATTACTTATGAAAGATCAGAATTCACCCTAAATGAATTAATTCCTAACTATAAACAAGAAAAAGTTAATATTAAGTTACAATTAGTTAATTCAGATTTTACACCGCTAGCCCCACCTGTTTCTACAGCGATTGATCTGTTTATAAAGTCTGAAGCCCCTCAAAACATCACAGAACGAATACAAGCATCAAATTGGAGATTAATTGTCATTGGAATAACAATACTCCTAATCTTAGGATCTGTGCTATATATTATTTTTAAAACATAAATTAAGTAAGAAGATTCTTGAAAATGACCATAAAAAATAGACACCCATATTTCATGGGTGTCTGATTGGTTCTTAAAGTAACTGATTAGTACTGTTTAAACCACGATGTTTAGCGGAATTTTTGAGGACTTACAAAAATATCACCATCAGGTTGTTTTCCGTTTGGACGGAACTCAACTTCATAACCTTGGGAAAGTTTGCTAATAGCAGCAGAAGGTTGAGCAACACCAGAAACCATGACGGACTTACCATCAGGAGAAACCCTGACATTAAGCTCGGTTGTTTTTTCGAGCATGCCGTGATCTGTCATAATACGCAGATCGGCTTCTGCTTGCAGCTGTTCATTAGGCTTGAGAGTAGTTCTTCCAAAAACTCCTTGTGTTTTAAAAACTGTGTTAATTTTAGTCGAACGTGCAGGATCGATGTTTCCAGTAATATACTTTATATCTTCTTGAACATCAACTTTTTCACCGTTGTGTTTTAGCTCAATTTCAATCTCCACGGGTTTATTTCCACTTTTTTTAACCCAAGTCGGTTTTTTCTCATCGACTTGAGGTTTTCCAATTAAAGGAATTGGGATATCAGAATCAAGCTCGAGACCCTTTTCTGGGTTCATAACAGTTGTGGTTTTACCGCCGCAAGCCGCAAGACCGATAGACATGCTAATTGCGAACAGTCCAAACACGGCTGTTTTAGCTGCATTCTTAAAATTAATCATCTTTCACTCCAATTGTAGATTATTGAGGTTGACTTAAATCTTTAAAACTTAAGAATTATTACTTGTCAAGTTCTATCTCCAACTTAAATCTAAATTGATATCCTTGGCCTTTTTGAACTAGGATTGGGTTGTAATTAATAGAGTTAAAAGGCCCTGATATTGGTTCTATACATAAGAAATCAGAATCTGGTTCGGACCATAAAACAATTTTATTATTGGTATCTAGTTCGATCTCTGATAATTCTTCAGATAATCTGAATATTCTTTCTTTAATTGTCATTGATATCTTGTTATTATTTAAAATAAACTTAAAACCATTTTTATTAGGATTAATAAAGATAGGCTCTTTTATGTTATGCCAATCTATCTTGTTTATTAATGCTTGGTTGTGCGATACTTTTAAAGTCTTTTTTTCTTGCATCGAAGAAAAGAAATACGGATGTAATCCTGGTCTTACAGGAATCTGTAAATCCTCTTGTAATGGATTCATAACAACCAAATCCACATCAAGTGAAGAGTTAGAAAGGTAATAATGCACCATTGTAATAAATGGAAAAGGGAAGTTATTTTGCCAAATTTCAGGCAAATCAGAATAAGATAATGCAAATGATAAAATATTATATTCTTCTTTTTCTAAAGTTTGATAAATTTGCCATTGAACATCCCTTCCAAAACCATGTTGTGGAAGCTTTGTTTTGGTCAGTGTCAAAGTATTATCCTGCAATGGACCAGCAAAAGGAAATAGGATAGGCATTCCACACCTTCTCTGATTGAATTGATTTTCATAAAAAATCGGCTCATTATTTATTCTATAAGATAGAATCTGCGCCCCCAAATCTGATATCTGTAAGATTGATCTCTTATCAGGCGAGAGTAGAGTGTAGTTTTTTGCCATAATTAATATTAACTCTAAAAATATTTTTTGAATTTAGCAAATTTTATTGTTGTTATTACAAAATTGCATATTGTTACTTTATCTGCTAACAATTAGAATATGAAACAAAAAGTGTATGTAATGATGAGCGGAGGAGTTGATTCTTCTGTAGCTGCATTATTGTTATCTCAAAATCCAAACTGCACCTTAAAAGGTGTATTTATGAAGTGTTGGTCATTAGAAAAACTTCGTGAAAAAGGTTTTACTGATGACCTGTACGCTTGTAATTGGGAGGAGGATTTGATAGATGCCAAAATGGTATGTCAAATACTTAATATAGACTTTGAAGTTTGGGATTTTCAAGATGAGTATGCTGATAATGTTATTGATTATATGATCAATGAATACTCTCTAGGAAGAACCCCTAATCCAGATGTGATGTGTAATTCAGTTGTGAAGTTTGGGGTGTTTTATAAAAAAGCAATGGAAGAAGGTGCTGATTTTGTTGCAACAGGGCATTATGCCAAAATTATTGATGATAATGGTAAGTTTCTTATTGGAAAAGCTGAAGATTCTATTAAAGATCAGTCTTACTTTTTGTGGAAAATTCCTGAGCAGTGTTTAGCACATACTTTATTTCCAATTGGTATAATTATAAATAAAGCAGATGTAAGAGAATTAGCTGTAAAATATGATTTGTTAACTGCAAAAAAGAAAGATTCACAAGGATTGTGTTTTGTTGGTAAGTCTTCGCTTAATCAAATGTTAATTCAAAGATTAGGGATCAAAAAAGGAAATATAGTTACAAAGGATATTGTACACAGTGCAGGTTCAAAAAAAATAACCAAGTCAATCCAAGCTAAATATGATCAATTGGGAGAAGTGGTTTTGGGTGCACATGATGGAGCGTTTTTATATACAATAGGTCAAAGGAATAAGTTAGGAATTGCAGGAGGTCCATGGTATGTATCAAAAGTAGATATTAAAGATAATACTGTTGAAGTTGTGCATCATGACAATCTCAATTCAATAGAACAATTAACTTTTTTTGCAGATGGAATAAATACGTTTGGTGAGGTAGGGGATGGAAATTTTCAATGTATTGTTAGATATAACCAAGAGCCAATTAACTGTAAATTAGAGTTTTTAGACAATAAAATTAAAGTAGATCTTCAAAAACCTACTATAATTGCAGCTGGGCAAAGTCTTGTTGTTTACAATGGTGATAAACTTGTGCTAGGTGGAATTATTAGTTATAAGTAAGTTATGTTTTTCAATAATTACCTTAAGGTTATTATGTATCTAGTCTTTTCGAATATCGGTCTTTATTGGTTGGAACAAAAAAAGAAAATTGGCTATATCCAATTGTTTGTTGGATTGTTGTGTTTTGTTTTTATGGTAGCAAAGCTTGAAATATTAAATCAAGATTTGATTACTGTATTACTTGTGATTAATAATGTGCTTTGGATTTTTGGGATAATTGAAATTTTTAGCAAGATTGACATACTACTTTTTAATGATTAAACTATATCATTATGGATGCTAATTCATTAGCAAGGTTAAGAGAACTAAAAAACAAACCCACAGATCAGCCTATTGAAAATGGTCCAGCCCCACTAGACCCTAGTATTTTCTTTACACAATTATCAGGCAATAAAACAGAATCAGTAAGTGTTGAAAATGATATTTTTTCTAACGCAAAACCTCCCATCGAAACAAATTCTGATATCTTATCTGAAGACGATTTATTCAGCTCTGTTCAAAATATTGAAATCAATCAAAGCTATAATCTAGAAGAAGAAGTCAAAGCTGAACAATCAGTAATCGACGATCTAAGAAGCAAATTACAAGCAACGCAGTTAATAGATCCAAAAGCTACTGTAAAACAAGATATTGTAGGAGAAAAGACTTATGTAAATGGCTCATCAACATATGTAATTGATCAGCCAGATAAACCTTCTCAAGTAGTAAAAAAAGCTCGTAAGGCAATCAAGAAATCAGAACATAATGATAAAGAATACGAGGGTGTGGATAATTACGAGCTTCTATTAATCAAACTTTTTCTTCAAAAAATCAAGAAATAATAATCGTATGGAAAATATAAAAAAAGTTATTCAAGAGCTCCCTGATTCTCCTGGGGTCTATAGATATTATGATAAGAAGAGAATTTTATTATACATAGGCAAAGCCAAATCATTAAAAAAAAGAGTTTCATCATACTTTCAAAACTCAAAATCTCACAACCAGAGAATAACTTTAATGGTATCATTAATAGCTTCAATCGAATATACAAAAGTAAAAACAGAAAAAGAAGCTCTAATTTTGGAAGCTAACTTGATTAATAATCTTCAACCAAAGTACAACGTTGCTTTAAAAGATGATAAATCTTACGTATATATCGAATATACAAAGAATGATCCTATTCCAGGTTTTTTTGTGGTAAGACGCAAAGAGAATCAAGATTCCGACTATTACGGTCCATACACAAATACTCGTGAAATAACAGAAGTTATGAAAGTAATGCGAACAGTCTTCCCATTTTGCCAAGAGCGGTTTCCCCGCAAAAAACAATGTTTCTATTGTTCGATAGCTCAGTGTAATGGAATATGTGTAGGGAAAGAAGATCTAGATGAATATAAAGAAAGGAATAAGTTATTGCTTCAAGTATTGAATGGTAGAACCAAATCAGCTCAAGAAGTGATCATGCAAAAAATCAATGATTTTGCTACCAAAGGAAATTTTGAATTTGCTGGATATTACAGAGATAAACTTAAACTTCTAAAAGATGTCTCTGAGAAACAAAAAGTAGTTCTTAAAATTGCTCAAGACTTGGACCTGATTAATTTAGTTTATCAGAGGTACGAAGATGGAGAGTTAATAGGTTCTTTTTTTACCCAACAAATTAGAGATGGTAAGATTGTTAATGTTTTTAACTCTATTTTAAGCGGAACTCAAGATGTAGATAATTATAATGATCTTTTAGACAGCTTTATTTTTAATTATACAATTAAAAATGGTTATCAAGTTCCATTGTTGTGGTCTGTGAGTGAATTTGTTGATATACCACTTTCCTAACTACCTTTATTAGAATTTACAACTTTTATAATAATACTAAATTTTTTTATCTTCTGTTCTTTTGTACTAATTTGGGCATAAATCAAGCCAATAAAAAGAATCATACCTTCAGGTTTTAAGATTTGACATATTGATTATACTCAAGTAATTGGTAATATAGTTATAATAAAAATTAATCAAAGTATGAATAAAATCCAAATTCAAAATGCTCAACAGTATTTAAAAGTTTACAATCTTTGCTCTGAAGAAGAGTTTAATAGTATTATCAGTTTCCTAAATGATGAAGAATCAAACTTCGACAAAGTTAAAAATCTTAGCTTTGATCGATTTTTAACATTATCATTACAAATTAAAGAATATCAAAATAAAAGTGATATTGGATTCGAGCCTAAAGACATTCAATCCAAAATTGATTTTTTTATAAAAGGAAAAGAAATTGATTTTTCTACAATCACAAGTAATCAAGATTTAAAAAATAAAATCAATAAGTTATCATCCGAAAATAATTTAACTGACCCTAGAGTTAATAAAAACAGTTATCAAAGTCAACAATCATACACAAATACAAATAATAGTTCATACCATTCATCACAAGATGAACAAGATTTGGATTTTTCAATGGACATGCAAAAAGTATCATCATTTTTTCAATCTACAAAAAATACTAATTTGGTTAAATCCAGAACTTTCCCGCTAAACACGGGACAGCTTTCTTTTACACAATTAACCACCTTTAGGTGGTTAATTTGCGTTTATATTTTTTATTTAGTTAAATGTTTTCGTTA
>JAYUKV010000072.1:0-3637 GCA_043764135.1 bacterium
AATCAGAGTAGAGATCTAAAGTTGGTTTATCCAAAATCATGAACTATTATTGGGAGGTTTTGGTTTGTTGTAAAGTTGGTTGCGAAAGGTGAGTTAATAATTTGAATATAAGTGTTATAGCTAGTAAATTAATTACTTAATATAAGCTTGGTAGAACTTATAGTTATATCTGTATGTTAATACTGATTTACCATCTTTAGTTGTTGATTCAACTTTAATTGAACACGCAGTACCTCCATTAGATTTGATACACTTAGCTACAGTTGCTTCTGGGAAATTACCATAGATATGAGTGCTGTCAAAACAGTAAGAAGTTCCGTTAACTAAGTTTGTACCAACGATACAAGTTGCATCAGAAGTTGCAGCTAAGTTTGAATATGCAGCAGTTCTAGTAGCTATAACAGTAGTAGTTGAACCTATAGTTGATAGTGTAGAAGTGTTGTTTGCAATTGGTGTAGCTGTAGGTGTAGGGATAGTTGTTGATGAAGTAGTGTTTGTTACTACTGTAGTAGTTCCAGTTGGTGTTGCTGTAGAAGAAGTTGAATTAGTAGTTGTGTTAGCAACTGTATTTGCTACTGGAGTAGTTGATCTAGTTACTGTTCTGTTGTCAGCAAGAGGAGTTGGAGTAGGCTGGTTAACTGCAAATGAAGCTGTTCCTGCGAAGATTGCAACTGCTACTACGAATGTTGAGATTAAAGTGATGTTTTTCATAAAATATATAAATGTAATAAAATTGGTTATTAACTAAATATACCATAAAAACACTATTTGTCAAGTATCTATTAACACTGTTATTCTTTATCTAGATTTGATTTACCGTAAAGGTTGTTAGAACAAAAATTTAGACTGTCTGGTTTCAATATCTTTCTTAATTTCTTCCAAAGGTGTGCCGTATCGCTCTGCATTTATATCTAACAATAACTTCTTTCTTTCAACACTTATATTATTGCTGTAAGGAACTGGCGCAAGGTTAAATGGTTTTGACTTCTCACCATTTATTAGAATTCTTGCATTGCATGTAAAACGCTCAGGATTCATTAGATCAGGCGGTGTAAGTGTAGGTTCAAATTCTTTTGCAATATACTCAGCGTCGTCTGGAGAACATCTATAGATAAACTTAGATCCAGTGTTGGCCATTATTGAGTCTTTTATTCTCTCGTCGCCCTTTACTATCACCTGCTTAACGAATTGGTGTGCAAGACAGAATCCTACTTTGTATTTTCGGATTTCTTCTAATGCTTTTGGAATTGCATCAAATAGGAAGTTTTGCATTTCGTCTATGTACACAAAGAACGGAACTCTTTCAGTTGATTGGATTTCAGTGACTGTACCATCTTCATTGTATTTTACACCGTCATTTCTTCCCATACCAGCAAGTAATATTTGTCCTATGATAACCATACCAAGTAAAAATCCTGATGTTTCACCAATCAAACCTTTTTCAAGCTTAACAAGAACAATCTTCTTATTATCCATAGCTGTTCTAAAGTTAATTGAGCTTTTATTCTGTCCTATCATCGGTCTAATGAAATCGTTTTGTACAAAGGGTGCTAGTTTTGAAGTTATATATGGGACCATATTCTCAAGACTCGCATCACCTCCTGCTTTAGTTGCTTCTTTTTCCCAGAAGTCAATAACTTCTTGTTCTTTACATACAGCTAGTTTAAAGTTTCGATAATCTTCATCAGCTAAGACTTTTGTAATTTCAAGTAAAGTATTACCTGATTCAGGGTGACTCATTACTAATTTCATCGAGTTTTTCATGTATTGCTCAAACATTGGTCCTCCTGTAGCTTTTAAGTCATAAAGTTTGTCCCAAATATCAAATAACGTATCAATTACTAATGTTCTTTGAGCTGGCTTTCTTCTATCATATTCAAGCATATTTAAACCTAGAGGTTTTTCTACTTGAGAAGGGGCAAAAATTATAACATCATTGAGCCTATGAGCAGGCATTCTCAATAACAAATCATCAACTAATTCTCCATGCGGATCAATTACACATAATCCATTACCCATTTCAATGTCACCAAGTATCATACTTGCCATCAAAACAGTCTTACCTGATCCAGAACCTCCTAATACATAAGAATGTCGGAATCTATCTTCTAAGTCCATGTAAACAGGTTTTGATTCGTTACCGCTCTTACCATTTCCTATAAATACAGAAGTATCGCTTTTACCGGGTAAATTAGTGGGTAACTGTGGTTTGAATGAAGTTAAGAAGTTGATAGATTGGTTAGTAAATAAATAGTTAGGCAAATGCCAAAGAGAGTTAACTTCCTCAGTATTTATTATTTTGGCAGTCTTTTCATTGATTGAACGCATTAAGAAGTTATCAATAATTTTTTCAGTTTTCAAGTCTGTTTTCTTAAGATTATTAAATGGTCTGATATCGAATATTTCTAAAGCGGGTCTAAATGCATGTACGGTTTTCTCTGCTTCATCTGGTGTTTTAGAAGATGCTAGGACTCTGATGTTACACAAATATCCAGGGTGCGATGCTTTTTCTTCTAGTTTCTTAATTATTTCTGATTGTTGGGGTGTTAATTGAATTGCTGATTTAGCACCTGAATAATCGATTTTTCTTTTTTCGCTAGATTCTTCCTTATCTTGATTAGGTAATGTTAAAATCTGTTTTAAAACTTTAAAAAAGCCTTTTAAATAATCTGTTTTTGGATACAAAATATCATCAGGATTTTGTCCTTGTTGGATCTTTAGTGCGAATTTTCTAGCTAGTTTTTGCCAAGCTGGTTTTACTGGGGCAAGTGTGATTTGAAATATTAATGTATCGTCTATTGGAACACCTGTCATTGCATTGGTTAGAACATTAACTGGGTCAGATTCCATGTTGCGATATGTTCTAAAAGGAAGATATTGTAGTGAAGAGGTTTGATATTCCTCTGCATAAGTATATCCTTTTTCATTTAAAGTAACTGGATTATCAATTCTCTTAATAATACATCTTGGATACGCCGCAATGATCTGTTTTTCTAACGAACTCACTGTCTTCTCTGGGGCAGCGATCCAGAAATTGATTTTTCCTTTTTTATTAATTATCTCAAAACTAAATGAATTATAACCTTTAAAAAATATACTCCACTTTTTAGTTGTGTAATTATTTAAAGTTCTAAATAGTTGTTCACCTTGAGCTATAGTTTCTTTGTCATCTCTTGTAGCTCCTTTTTCTTTTTGTGCTCTTTCGTATGTTTGTTCTGGGATTTGAACTTCTAAGAAGATAAGTTTCTTATATCTTTCTAATCTACCTTTTTGCTTTAACAAAAATTTTGCAATAAAAATTCCTATAATGACTAATACTACTAGAAATGTGATTATTCCTAATGATATCAATACTAGATTAATAAAACCCAAGATGGAATTAAATATGCCACTGGTAGATTGTACATCGGTTTCAAACATGATTTATATATATAAGGATGCTCTATATTTGTTACTTGGTCAAACTGCGGTTAACATATTCAAATATCAGTAATTATATCTATTAAAGTTTATTTATAGCTAACTCATAGCTCAACTGCACATATTTATCAAACAATGATCTAAGTTTTTTTGAATGTTTTCTTTTGTGCTATTAAGAGTTCTTAAATTATTCTTTAATGCAGACCATAGGTGCTCA
>JAYUKV010000073.1:0-3635 GCA_043764135.1 bacterium
GTAATCAGAGTAGAGATCTAAAGTTGGTTTATCCAAAATCATGAACTATTATTGGGAGGTTTTGGTTTGTTGTAAAGTTGGTTGCGAAAGGTGAGTGAAGATAAATACTATAAAGTTCTTTTACAGCCACGGAGTGGCTGCTACAGTTGATAGCTTTAGCTATCAACATGGTTGTAAGATAAGCGTTAGTACAATTTATTCTTGGAAGAAAGAATATGATCAATACCATGATCATGGTAGAATACATACAGCTTTAGCACCAAAAAGTAGAAAACCTAAAAGGTTTAGGGTCAGTGAAACTGACCCCAGACTAATTGATGAGATTACAAGAATTAGAATATGTGAGAATCCTATTATTGGTAAAGCGAAGCTTTACCATATCTTAGAACCTTTTTGTAAAGAAAAGGGAATTAAGATGGTATCAGAAAGCACAATTGGAAAGATAATCGCTAGATTAAAAAAGAATAATCTTATCCCTCGGGATAAGAGAAATATTGATGTAAAGCTAAATGGTAAAACCGGTAAGATAGAGGTTAAAGAAATTAAAGCTAAACTTCGAAAGAAGAAGAATAGAAAGCCGAAAGAGCATGTTGCAAGCTACTTTGGTGATATTGTTCAATGTGATGCTATTATGTATCAGATTGGTAATCTAAAGCGATATTTTGTTTGTTGTATTGATTTACATTCAAGAATATCGTACGCGAAAGCGTACGATACCTTGAATTCTAAAAATGCTACAGATTGTATTACTGAGTTTGAACGAAAGTTCAAACTCAGGATTAATCATGTTCAAACTGATAATGGTTTAGAATACCATAAATATTTTGATCTTTACCTAGATGAACAAAACATCAAACACTATTGGAATTACCCAAGAAGTCCAAAAATGAACGCATTTATCGAAAGATTCAATAGAACTTTAGAAGATGAGTTTATTGATTGGAGGCTCAAATCCCTTCGGGATTTGAGAGTTTCTGAGTTTAATCAATTATTAACAAATTATTTAGAATATTACAACTACAAAAGACCTCATCATTCTTTACAATTGATGACACCTATAGAATACTTGAATAAACCTATTGAAATTCCAGAATGTATGTAACTTGAACACTAATTTGCAAAAATGAATTTAATATGCTTTAATTAAAATGTTGATAGGGTAAAAACATGAGATTATACACAGTCCAACATAAACTTGCACTAGATGAAATACTTAATGGAGCTAATTTTTATTGTGATGAAAAATTTGCCGATGTTGATTTTAAAAAAGCTTACAATTGGTTAAAAGTGCAAATGGAAAGAATTCTTAAATGTAAGATTCCAACAAATTTATATCCAATTTGGTTCCATAGTTGCATCCAAGCATTTGGGTTCGAAGTTGAGAATCAAGATGAGCTAGACAATTTATTTTATTTCAAAGAAAAAGATTATTACTTATTGGAATTTGAAATCCCAGATGATATGTTAGTAATGTCAGATTACGAGAAATGGCACTGTGTGTTGAACAATAGTTTTCTGGATAAAGGATTCTATAAACCTTATGATGAAATTGAACCATTCAAATCATATTCCAGTTCTGAAATTGAAGAATCATGGAAGGAGGTTTTTAATATTTCTGATACAGATATTTTAGATATCCAAATCACATCTCCATTTGTTAATTTACATTGGTTGGTCAAGTATCAACCAGTTCATCAACTGTGTAAAATTGTTCAATCTGAATAATATTTTTATATTCATATACAATTTAAATTCGTCTATAAATATATTATAGACTCTTTTTACAAGTAACAATGCTCTTTTTTTGTTCTTCAATAGCATACAAATATCCCACAGAACCAACTGTGGGAAATATTCATTTATACTCAATCCATCAAGACTAAGACACATTATATAGATTTTTTATTTTAATCCCCCACATCTATGGCAACAGATAAACTAGATATGAAGTGTGAGTAACCTACATTTGAAAATTCAAAAACAATCAATTTGCACGATTTATATTGATTGACAACGTTGGTTATCAAAATCAATTATTAGTATTATCAGATGATACAGTTAAGATTGATATATCTATTCATGAAGAGGAAACAAACGAGGAGAAAAACAAGTTTTTTGCTGATTTATACAGCTAATTCTTAATTGACTATTGTCTTTTTTTGTGATAAAACTATTTCACTTCTTTATTTTGGTACGATTCAAATGGTACAACAAAGTCAGAAACTTTGTTTACTTGAAAAAGTAACTCCGATTGTAGTATCTGAAGTTAACAATCGTCTTCATAATGTTCATGAGACTGTGAAATCAGAACTAAAGACCGAGCTAGAACCTGAGTTGAAAAAGGCAACCGAGCTTGACAGTAAAGTTGGAAATCTTGAAACTCGAATAGTAATGCTTGAGGAAAGACCAATGAGCCGTTTTAAAGTCCATTGGTTGATTTGGGTACTATCAAACCCATTATTACTAGGTTCGCTAGTCTTTATAGCTTCTGTGCTATCACTGTACTTTTTTGCAACACCTTTGCAGCGAGTAGATAGTTCTTGGTTAGATCCTAAGAATTTTCCTATTCCAGCATTAATTGGTGGTTTGACAATCATCTCAACGGCTGTTATCAAGAATTATGAAATCATTGAAAAAGGAGGGCAGGCGATTATGAAGGCTGAACTTGATGCTTCAACACGATTGATTATTAAAGATTTGAAATCTGGTTTTGCTATGCAACGAGTAGAAGACCAGAAAAGACATGCTGAGGAAATGAAACGACTCTCTGAGCAAACCGACGAAATCAAAAAAACTAATCAAGAATTAGTTGCTGCGATTTTGAAGCTGACTCAGGCTATCACACCTCCATCTAATCAATAGATTAGAATATGAGCAGTTACAACTGCTCATTATTTATTATCTACAATATATCCATTTGTATTATGTTTTTACCCTTACATCAGACAAACTAGATATGAAGTGTGAGCAACCTAGATTTTACGTATTCTTATTTCGAATATTTCTAAAATCACAATATCCCTCAAATAAGGGGTTTTGTTTTTAGATATACATTACTATCGATCATTGAACTTGTAAATCTACAACTGCAACAAGTTTTGCATTTGTATATTGAGTTCTAGAAAAATGGCTTAAATAGCATGATTTTCCGTATAACCCAACCCCAATCATTAGAATATTAACTGATTTATTTGTCATTTTAACACTATTAATCCTTAATAAACTGTAAAGTGAGAACTCATCTTAACAACAACCTATCAAAAATAAACAAATGTCAAAGAATATTGTAATCAATCTCTTAAATTTATTTAATTTTCATTTTAAAGTTCGAAAAAATAACTATCTTTGGAAAAGATAGTTAGAAGTCATGGTGACTGATAAGGTTGTGGCTGTACTTTGTTGCCCATTGAGTTTCTAGAGGAATTAAGCCAACTGTCATGTGGTTGGTATATTCTAGAACTTCGAATTTTTAAAATGCTAAATTCATTGACTATAGATTAATTAAACCCACTTTTTATCAAAGTGGGGTAATATTAGTTACTCACCTTTCGCAACCAAACTCCAACCTCATTTTAGCCAGTTCTTCAAAAGATCTTTTTAAGGCTTCTAAATATAGTTTTGATTTTAATTGAAAG
>JAYUKV010000074.1:0-3625 GCA_043764135.1 bacterium
TTAAATATACCATAAAAAACAGCTCTTGTCAAGTAATTATTATCACTGTTATGTATTAATTAAATCAACTAAATTTAAAAAGAAAATTGGAGTATTTTTGTGTTTATTTCTAGACAAATTTAATAAATTACTCCCATCATATTATATATGAAAGACATACTATCTTTGTATAACCTAGTAGAATCTATTACCACCACCACTATTTGGGATAGGAGAAATATATTCTCTAAAGTATCACCTACTGGAAAAATTATCAGTTACAAGTTTGATAAAAAGTTAAGAGTTTATAAATTTCAAATGTTATCTTCTAGTGGAAAAACTGCATATTTAATAGAATTAGATCCTGAAGAGTGCTCTGTATATTGCAATTGCGAAAGTTTCAATCAAGTTCCAGCTTGTAAGCATATTGCAGGAGCAATAGAGTATCTAAAAAACGAAACTGAAAATATTCAAAATTTAACACTAAATAATACGGAATTATTAAAGCCTAAAATACAAAATACAGATCCTAACACAGTTGTTTGGAATATTTTACCTCCTGATAATTTTGATTATAACTATTACTCAAGTAAAAAAAATAATTTGTTTACTAATGAATTCAAACTGATCCCTCACAAAATTCCACGAAACAAACAAGGAATTTACAAAATTAATGATGCGGGCTCTTTAGTCTTTGAGAGGCTCTTAAATAGATATGAAAATGGACAAGTTCCATATTTAGATTCTAACGATATCGAGACTGTTTCAAATTATATTATTAAAGGTTATAGTAATGCATATATTAACATAATGAAATTACCAGATCTGTTAGATAGTCATTTAAATAAAGAAAGTAAGCTGTATTATAACAACAAGCTACTATCTATGGTGGTTGATAATTGTGTATTAAAACTTCAAGTTAGAGATGAAAAAAATGAATGCGCATTAGAATTAATAATACAAGATCAGTTTGGTAAGATAATTTATTCTGTTAATAACACAGACTTGGGAAAAATAAAAATCAGTTATTGCAATCGACATCTTACTTATATATTTATCGAAGAAAAAAACTCAGCATCCTGTTATATAATTACACAATCTATCGATCTAGAGTCTATTGATTTTGTTAATGTATCCGCTAAAAATCACAAGCATAAAGATTTATTTCAATATATAAATACTAATTCACTAACTTCTAGTACGAACTTCCAGACTGAATGCCTAGCATATCAAAAACATCAACATCAATTTGGAATATATTTATCACAAAACAATGATAAATTGATAGTCTTACATCAATTAATAACAAAAGAAGATTACCAGATTAATACAATTATTGATAAAGATGGATCATTTTATTTGAGTACTGTTTCAAAACAAGAGGAATATATTGCTGAAAAAGCTTTAAGTGATTTGTATAATGCATTGGGAATTAAGTATTTTAGGGAGATAGAATATACAGGAGCAGAGATTAAGAATTATATCTTAAATTGTTTACCTCAGTTAAAAGAAAATAATATAAAGATTTTTGGACTTGATAAGCTCAAAAGCTTTAACTACAAAAGAGCAAATATTAAAGTAAATATCAATACAAGTACTAATTGGTTTGACGTAGAACTAGGTATTGAATATGAGGGTAAAACTCTAGACTCACAAACAACTCTTAAATTACTAAAAAGGAATTTAAACTATGTTGAATTAGGAAAAGATATACTCTATTTTGAGGACGAAATATTAACAAAATTTAAAAATCTGATAGCTTTGTCAAGAGAAAGCAAAGAAAATCTCAAACTTTCCAGATTTCATTCGCAGTTTTTGGAAGTATTTGATAATAAATTATTAATCGATGAAGAATCTAAAAATCGTTTAATAACAATGAGTAAAAATAACAAAAACATAACAAAAATAAAAAATATTCCAAATCCAAATCTATCGGTAGAGTTGAGAGATTATCAAAAGATTGGGTACAATTGGCTCTATAGTCTGTACAAAAATCAACTAGGTGGGGTATTGGCAGATGAGATGGGTCTTGGTAAGACTTTGCAATGCATAGCACTATTATCAATTATTGATAAGAAGAAAGCCAACCTTGTTGTTGTTCCTACATCCTTGTTATACAACTGGAAAGCTGAGATTGAAAAGTTTTGTCCTGAGCTTGATGTATATGTGCATTATGGAACAGGAAGATCAAGTGTTGTTAGTAAAAGTGGAGTAATTTTAACAACCTACGGTATTCTTCAAAACGATTTTGATGAGTTCAATAAACTTAATTTTGAAGTAATTATTCTTGATGAAGGACATAATATAAAAAATTCTACCTCTAATAACTTTAAGTCTGTAAGCCTACTAAATGGTAAGTGTAGACTATGTCTAACTGGGACTCCAATTGAAAATTCGCTTTTGGACTTGTGGAGTTTGATGGATTTTGCTATCCCATCATTGCTAGGAGATGTTAACTTATTTAAGAAGAATTTTGTAAATGAAGCAGATCAGGAATCTAATTCCTTACTTAAGAATTTAACTTCACCGTTTATATTAAGAAGAGTTAAGATAGATGTTGCAAAAGAATTAGGCGACAAAGTAGAAAATTTTGTATATGTGGAAATGAATGAACAACAAAAAATATTATATGAAAGCACAAGAGCTTTGTTCTTAGAAAATCTCAACAATGATGAAAATAAAAACCAGCTCCAAGTAATTGATGGAATACTCAAACTAAGACAAATAGCAAACGATCCTAGCCTAATTACAAAAGACTTTAGTATCAATTCACCAAAAATTGACATGGTTATTTCAAAGCTGGAAGAAGTCTTGGCAAACAATCAAAAAGTTCTTATATTTTCTCAATTTACGTCTATATTAGCAATTATTAAAGAAAGATTAAACACTCAAAAAATAGATTACTTATACTTGGACGGAAAAACTAAAAATAGAATAGAATTAGTCAATCAATTTCAAACTGAAGATAAGAACAAAGTCTTTTTAATTTCACTAAAAGCGGGTGGGGTAGGTCTAAATCTTACTTCAGCTGAGAATGTTTTTATAGTAGATCCGTGGTGGAATCCGCAAGCAGAAAACCAAGCTATCGACAGGACTCATAGAATTGGGCAATCAAATACTGTATTTGTTTATAAATTCATAACAAAGGACTCAATCGAGGAAAAAATACTAGATCTGCAAAAAACCAAGCTAACTATAGTCGAGAATGTGCTTAATATTGATAAAGGTGTTAAAAAAATAAATATTAAAGATATTGTTAATTTAATATAGATTCTTTTCTTTAAATAGACCTCATTCCTAATTAACAACAAGCACGATAAAATCACAATAAATCTCAGTTGCAACGCTGCAATAGTTAGATTTATTGGTTGATTTATCATAGTTTTTGTGAATTAGGAAAGAGGTTTAATAGTTAATATCAAAACTTTATTTAGAAGTTTTGAAAAAATCTTTTGAAAAGCTTGCTAAGTTGAGGTTAGAATATGATGGCGAAATGTGAGCAGCAAATGTAACGTAATTAATTTTTAAAGTCTTAATAACTCATATCAAAAAAAATCACTTGCCTATCTTTCGATAAGCAAGTGATTTGTAATTTAATCTCTATTATTTGTTAATAAAAGATTTGTAGAAGTTGTAGTTATATCTG
>JAYUKV010000075.1:0-3620 GCA_043764135.1 bacterium
ATCTTTTACCATTGGGTAAAGAGATAAATAACAGAATCAATATCTAGATAAATTTTATTCGATTATTTTGTACAATTAAAAGGTGAATAGGCTGTAAATATTAAAAATATCAAATTTTCTTATTTACTATTGCTAATTAACCACAAATGTGCTAAAATTAATTTACATAACTGAGGCAATATTCAAATGTTACCAGCGCACTTATCGATGACACTTTCAAGTTCTAAAATCAATTTAGAATCGTATACTTTCGAAAAGATTGATGAGAGTAATTTTGTAGGTCAGTATGCTGGATTTTCAATTAATTTCGAAGTGGTCAATGATTGCAAAGTTATTATTCTTTTAAAAAAGAATGATCAAACTGTTCAAAGTCACACACTCGAAGCTCGATCACGGTTTGCGTTAAAACCACTAATCATTGAAGTGCTTGATCAATGGAATGAAGAGTTTTTTGCTCAAAATGCAATTGACACTGGTTACTTTGGATACAAATTAGATACTTTTGATCTTCCAGATGATCAATTAGCAGTATTTGAGATTTCCGTAAGAACTGGACCTCAAGGCGATTTTGAAACACGAACTTTTGAATCTACTGATCCAGAAGTAATTAGACTTACAAAGTTATATCTTTACATGCAGAAAAATGTTTGTGTTAATAAAGCTTTAACAAGCAATGAAACTAACCCACATTACTTTTTGGATGACGGAAAAGATATTGCGTTGAAGAATTTACTTACTTCATGCATTCAGTGGGTGGTAAGTAGAATGACTTTTACAGCATTCTAAATTTATGGTTTTTAAACCAATTCTCCGACTTTTGTTAAATCAAAAGTCGGAATTTTTACTACTTATTTTATAAATATTTTTAGTTAGATGATTAAAAAAAAGTTGTTTCTAAAAAAACGAAAATTAA
This sequence comes from bacterium, assembly GCA_043764135.1. Taxonomy (GTDB): domain Bacteria; phylum Patescibacteriota; class JACMRA01; order JACMRA01; family JACMRA01; genus JAYUKV01. The sequence goes on from JAYUKV010000075.1 coordinate 914, forward strand.
AACTTTTATTTATCTTATCAAATTAACAAACAAGAGATAGATTTGAAAAAGTTTGTTGAATAATGGTTTGAATTAAAAATTATTTTATAAATTCTATATATTAAAGGGATCATTATAAAAAAATGTTAATTGAATAATACTAACAAAAATAAACACTACTTTTTGACAAAAAACTCAAATAAAAAACATTATCAATGAATTACAAAAACAATTATATGTTTCAAAAATTTATCACGTTCGCTATTATTGGAGTTTTTAATGCGGTCTTAGACACTACAATATGGAAGCTGTTATCAAAGTTTTTCTCAACTTCACAAGCTTCTCTAGCAATTCTAAAAACTGTAAAACTTAATCAATATTCTGGAGCTCAACTGTTTAGCTTTATGGTTGGGCTTACATCAAGTTTTTATCTAAACTCCACTTTTACCTGGAAAAGCAATACACTTGAATCTCAAACAAAATTCATTATGTACATCGTTGTATCTGTGACGGCATGGTTTGCTACAGTATTATTTATCAATTTTTTTACTAAAGATTTTTTTATTAATAAATACAATAAAATCATAACTAAAATAGAAGATAATATACATCTTACTCCTTTTCTCAAAAAACTAATTGAATACCCATTGCTGGTAAAATTAGCTTCAATTTCTTTAAGCATGATTATTAACTTCTTTGGATATAATTATTTGGTATTTAGGTAAAATTGATAATTGTACTTTTTCTTATAACTTCCACAACGGTTCCAACCAATACTGAGCTGTCCATATCTTGAACTGTTCACCGAACTTGTAAATCAAATAAATATTAATAAAGAATAAGAAAAAACCAATTAAACCCTCCATTGCACCACCTGTTCTAAATAATTTTAGACCAAATTTTTGTTTGATTGGCCATAATAATGGCACGCCTTCAATTGTTACAAAGTCGCCCACAATATGAGCTACATAACCCCAAGTTATTAGTGTAAGTATTTGCTCTGCGTATTGTTGCTTCCATATTAATGCAAGAGTGATTAAAAGTATAAAGTTAATTGCAAAACTAAATACAGAAAACATAATCTCAGTTTGTTTATGTGAGATTACACCTCTTGTCTTTTCATCAATTGATAAGATATGTCTTTCAAAAATCTTTTTGGATACATTCCACCCAAACAATCCTGCAATTACCAAGAAAAAAGTAAAAACATTATTTAATTTTAGAATATAGTTCATTAATCCAACTACGATTAATGTTCCTAAAATAGAATGAGTAACACCTCTATGCGGTAACATCTTACCGATAGGTTTAAAATATTTACCTAATTCACTACCAGGATGATCGATATCTGGCAAAATACTTGCAAAAACCACAAATATAATAAGTGGTAAGTAAAAAGTAGTATTGTAGTATATACAATATCCAAGAGTCGCAGTCACGGCTAATTGTGCGTGGTTAAGTGCTAACATAAGTTAAAGCTTTATTATTATTTACAATAAAGTCAAAATTAAAAAAAAATAAAAATTTAACCATGTATTAAACATGGTTAGTATCATAGATATGATTGTAAAGTTAGACTTTAATGTTTAGAAATACCCTTGATACGATTTAGGTATATCATTTAAGTCAAAATTTGAAGATAAGAATGTTTTAAAATCATTGATACATTCCGATCTTTTATTCCTAAATGTACTATTTAGATATATTTGATTAATTGGTTTTTGACCTTTCAGATCTGATTCTAGAATCAAAATTGTATCAAAAGCCAAAAAACAAAGATCACATACAGCTTCGATAAATTGTTCTTTATTAAATGGTCTTAAAGAGAGTTTGTCGTAGGGTAGGATTGTTAGAAATTGAACTGGATCATCATTAGTTAACAATTCTGGGTATTGAATACCCTTTGCAATTGTAGAGCTAATAGATTGAGAATGAATTAGGCATAATTCAAACCTGTAAACTTTTTCAGCTACTAGCTTAGGTGCTTCTCTTAATGAGCCCAAAACTGATTTTAGCTGAGAATCTATAACTTTAATTTCGGCGGTAGATATTTTATCATCAAATCGAGGATTATAGGATTTTTGTTTGTTCCTCCAATCGTTAAGTTGTTCTGAAAAATACCTAAATTCAAAAGGCTCAGTTACCAGTGACATACTCATTAACCTTAATGTGTTATATAACTTTAAAATACATTTTGGAAAATGTAAATACCTGCTGCAACTTAATGTGATTGAATTATATTTAAAGCTTAAAAAAGTCTAAACTTTGTTTATAACTAACTTCAAAGTCAGAAGTCTCAATACATAGTACTTTGTTAGCTAGTTTGCTTGCAATAATTCTTTCAGCTTCAAAGTATTGATCGCTTTTATGCTGTGAAAAAAAGCAAATTGAATCAAATACAAACAAAGTGTAACCTCGCTTGTTTGCTCTATTCAAGTGTTTACTAAAAGGGGAGTGTAATACTATTGCTTTATCAAACTAAATTTTGTTAGATCAAATTGAGCCAAATATTGCCAAAATAATTTTTTATCAATAACATAGAGACAAGCGAGTATTCTTGTAAATTTTAAAGACGTTTGAAGAGAATTTGGAGGGTTTGATTTTTTATTTGCATAGTAAGACTTTTTTAAAAAACCCAAATTGTGAGTAAATTTCACTAAAAAATATATAAAGATAAAGATAGGTGCGAAATTCATATGTTCACACACCTATCCTTATCAAACAAAGT
>JAYUKV010000076.1:0-12690 GCA_043764135.1 bacterium
ATTTATCTAGATATTGATTCTGTTATTTATCTCTTTACCCAATGGTAAAAGATAAATAATAGGAGCGATATATAGATAAATTTGTAGATTAGTTTGTACAGTTAAAGGGTGGATAGGTTATATATTATACCAAAAAGAAATAGAATCACATAGTATTAATGTGATTCTAATGTTTTTTTATCTTTATTTAGTCTGGATTATGGTTTATGGCTAGTGGCAGAAATAACTTTTTCAAATATTGCAATCTGTAAATTGAGCTTTATCAACTCAATATATAGCGGGCTTTTATAAGGTATTAAAGATGTGCTTAAACTAAGCTGGATTTCTAACATCGATCGTTTTAGATCTAATAATCGATCTTGATATTTGCAAATTGTAGATTCTCTTAATTGAGAAGGATAAACTTTTTTTTGATTAACAATAAAAACATTTTTATAATTATCCCCACTGAACAAAACATCCTTCCAGAGCATGAGCTCTATTTTTAAATTCTTAATGTAATTAAGCATTGTTTTACCAATAAATACTAAGAAAATTGTTCTTCAAAAAACAAATAATGTCAAAAATAATTATAACTTTTCTTTATAAAAATAATTATAACTTTTCTTTATATTTTTTTAATTTTTTTTACTTCATCTCTCATTTCTTCAAATCCATTAAGTATTTGATAGCCTTGTAGAATTAACATAACTCCAAAAAATAATAATGAATATCTATTTACATAAGCCAATACGAGTAGAATTGGTGAGAAAACAATGAACAATTTGATAAACTTTTTCATATTATTTGTTTTTTAAACCATCTAATATTTTTTTCTTTTCATCTGGTGTCATATTACTGAGTTGCTCTTTAGTAAATGGTATCTTGTTTGATTTCAAAAAATTATAAAAGTTATATACGATAGAATAAGCTATTGTTATTCCTAATATTATATACATCAATCTAGTGTTATTTGAATAAATACTCACTAGGAATGTAATGATAATTGTTATTATTGAAACTAGAGTTATAAATTTAAATATATTCATAATTACTTATTAAAAAATTCTTTTCTTATTTCGTATACCCCACAACCATACATTATGACATCTAAGACAATTTTACCACATTTCATAAAATTTTTACTACATTTCCAGAACACAGTCCAAAAGTAATATTTAATTCTAAAGCTTATCCAACCAGCAACCCCACTTACACCTCCTAACCATGCTGTCATTGCCGCGTTCACCTCCATACCATTAATCAATCCATATATCATATTACTTAAGTTTGGAGCTTGAGGTGATAAAGTTGATTATATAGTATATAAAATAAGAGCAAAATATAATGCTTGTTATATTTTTCAAATACGAATTATTTGAAATTATTCCTAATAAACCATTTAATAAAACTAGGATTAAAATTATTTTCGATAAGTGTTCCATAATTTAATTGTATATTTTCCTTCTAATATCATCCACCGTATTACCTCCTTCAATTATCCCCCAACCTATTGTTGCACATCTCCAATAATTTGAAGTACAAAATCGTAATACAAATAAAAAAGAAATACGAGCAAACGCTGATATAAATCCTGTTAAGGCTGTTAAACTGAACATCCAAGCTGGCATAGCCGCTTTCACCTCCGTACCATTAATCAATCCATTAATCATTTTACTTGTAATAGTTTCAACTGATTTAGTCTGCACTTCTTCGAGTTGGTCTTGGATTGGGTACTTGATATAATCTGGAACTGCACTGTATTCTTCTTTTAATACTTCTTCAATAGATCTTGTTTCTCCTGATTGTTTGAGTGATTGATTGATGTATTCTGTAATAATTGCTTTTTGTTCTTGATCTGATTTGTTACTAAGTTTAGTCTCTAGCTTCTTAATCTCTGATTGTAGTTTTGAAGTTAGGATAAGTTCATTTGCTAGAGTGTGTCCTGATTTATCTAGGATAGTTTTGATTGTTGTTAAAGTGTCAGTATCACCTACGAGAGAAATGTTTAAGATTTTAGATTGAGACCAATTCCAGTATCTTTGTTTTTTTACTTCCCAGTTATTCATCTTAGATATTTCTTGGTTTGCTAAAGCAATTGATTCTTTATCGTTTTCAGAATCCGAAGCTTCCGATATTAATTCTACACCGTTGTTTTTGATATCGTCAATTTTAACTATTAATGATTGTTGTTTATCTTTGTATGCTTTTTTTATTTGTTTGTTTGAGTACTTTCCATTAATAGTTACCATTTCTTCTCTTCCTCCGATTGTAGATAAACCTGACAACCCATTAATTCAAAATGTATTACTATCAAACTATAATCCTTGCCAGTTCTTATTTGGGTTAAGTTCATTATCAATTATGTTTTCAAGATATATATTGTCTTTAAAAGATACATTAAGAATTGATTGAGGATTGTTGAATAATTCTTGATTACTGATTTCGTTCTGTCTTGCATTGGAATTGAATCCTGTTGAGATTGTTGATATCGCAATTAGAAATATGGATGTTGTAAGTACAGCAAACTTAAATAGTTTACTGATTTTTAATACCTTTTGAGCATTGGTCATATAAATATATATATTGAAATTATTTTAAATCAGCTACTTGCATGTAAACAAGTGCTGTTTTTATAATTTGTTAAAATTACGGTATTTGTCAAAAAAATACTTCAAAAGTTTCGTATTAAGGTGGTTTTGCTAATTAACTTGTTTAATTAATTGTTCATAGTTTGCAACTATTTTGTTATAAGTACCGATTAATTAAACAGGTTTAGAAATCATGTTGTTATTTATCATTTTATAGAGTATAATTTTACACATATTTATGCCAATTGAAAGACAACCAGTTCCTGATAATAAAGTTCCTACAGGTTTTAACCCAACCCGATTAGGACCCGTTCTTAGTCCTTTAGCTAAAATTACTGAAAGAATAAGTCAAAGTAAAGAGTTACTTGTTTTAGAATTAAAAAAGGGTAGGGATTTGTTCACTTCAAAAAACACAAAACAATTATTGGCATCAGCAGCAGAGATCACCTCTAATCTTAATCAAATTACAGAATCTAACCCCCACCTACCCTTTGATCAATTACAATTAACCCAACTTGATTCTCAAGGATTGATGGCCAATCTTGAACAATTCCAATTAGGACCAGTAGAAGGGCTTGATTCATATGCAAGTCAATTAACTTATCTTGAAGAGATGGTAAGTTCATTAACATCATATTATGATATGTTACTTAACAACAAAGCTGCCCATGAAGATCTTGCAATTCTCAATCCAAATTATAATGAAGATAAAAATTTTAGAAAAAGTTTAACAGCAACTAACAAATTAGTTAAAGCGTACACTAAAAGATATATTGAACTCTCTACCAAACTCACACAATCCCAAGAACCTTACCTGCCCTACACACTTGGCTTTAGTGATAGAGTTGTAAATCCTAGTCAGTTTATTACCGATTCCTTTGGACTAGATAAATCATATGATACCAATAGACTTGAGAGACAGTCTAAGGCTTATTATGGTGCCTTAATAGAATATTATCAGTCTCAAGGTTATCCAATACCTAAACCAACAAGAGAAAATATCTTTAGCCCTACCTCAATAACTCAAATGATTCAAAAAGCAGTCAATCAATTATCATTTATTGAATATGGAGATAACGCATCCCAAGAGTTTAATCAACGACTTTCATCGCAAAAAAATGTACTTGCTGTTGTTAATGCACCAACTTATTCAACCATGGATAATGTTGATAAGATGGACGCAATGGTAATAACTAAAACAGAAGGTAGTCTTGAAGATATCCCACAAAATGATAGAACAGAGATATTAAGACTGCTTACAACAACGATGGTCCAGAGTTATCTTGGCAACTCTTTGTCTTATACTGACTATCCTGAAAATAACTTTTCGATCAATTCGAGAATAAGAAAATTATCTAAGGACCCCAATAAGCTAGAAGAAAAACTAATATCAGAAATTAAATCACAAGTTGTCACTCTAATGGGAACAGTTAGAAAATCGAATACGCGAGGTTATGTCAACCCCAATCATTCACCTGAGAGACAATATGCAACCAAAAATGCCCAAGGGGAAGCTTATCTCATCGAAGAACTTAGATCTCTAAATAATCAACTTCTAAAAAACGTAAATGATACACAATTAATTGATAGAATTTCAAAACTTAAGATTTTAATTGGTTATTCAGATGATAACTATCAACAACTGTTAAGTGAAGATTCAGAATTTTACAACCCTCTAGTAAGCAATCAGTCATTACCTACTTTAGCCAGACCGAACGAAAACATATCATTGTTTGTAAATGGAAGCGATGTTTTAAAAGAGTTGTCAGAATTTTATGAATTTTCAAATAATGTACAATCCACATATTTACAAGACTACAATTTGCATTTGGAAACACTTATTGCAGAAGAAACAAAAAGAATTAAAAAATATGATTTTACAGGCGTTGCTTTAAAGTTAAGAGACAGTTACCCTTCAAAATCCATCGAAGAACTAGCAGATATGATTTATGACGCAATGATAAGTGAAGTAAAAATCAAATATGCAATTGATCCTCAATATCTCAAACAAGCCACCAATCAACAAAATGCAGTAAAATTAAATTATTTACTTAGAAAATACAACCTCAGAGTAAATACAGTACAATTGAAGGATAGAATAGACGAACCCGTAATTGCAAAACTTAATAACGGCTCAAAGTTTAATCGCCCATCAGCACATATTAAAACTACAATTGAAAATACCAATGCATCAGGTCATCAAAGATTATACTCAGGCCTTATGTCCACTGAGTCTGACCCTACCAATCCAGAAGCTACATTAGCAAAAACAGATATAGAAACTAATTATAGAATATTTTTAGGCTTAGAAAACGGGGATAATGCTTACTTAAATAATGTTAGTCCTTTTATTCGAAAAACTATTGATAAGACACAAGCTACAATGCCACTTACAGGAGAGCCAATTCTCGAAACGGTCCCTTATAAACCTCAACAAACACCAACAACAGTTAGTCAAACACCTGTAGAACAAGAAAAGCCTGCTAAGATCAAACCTCCTACAGAACCAATCCAAAACTTAGATTACACCTCACTCGATTCAATTCTGAACTTTAAATCTGAACAACCACCTATTAATCCTGAAATTAAAAAAGTGATTTATACAGGGCTGCTTGGAACTTTCCAAGTTGGTAAAGATCAAAATGAAAACCTGGTTGCTTACGACAAGTATGGAGATAAATGTACACTAAGATTGGTAAATGGCAACCTTATTATTGTGCCCAATGGAGTTGAAGGAATAAACGACCTTTCAATGAAGAGATATATTGTAACAGATATATTCAGTAAGTTGACAAAACAATAATTCAAATCTAAAAAAAACCACCTGAGCTCAATTAGAAGTTTAGGTAAGCAATAGAAATAACTAGAATTCGAAATAATTTTTACCAAAATCAAGTTGTATTTTTTATGATTTTTTGACAGAAAGCCTATTTGTATGTTAATAATACTAAGACCAGTCATTTTTTAGTGATTAAAACAAGGAATTTAGTATGCTTTCATTCTCAGATCAGTTGAAAAAAAATCATGTAATTGTTCATATCGTAATCCAAGAAGTCTGCGGCCAATTCAAAGTTGTAATTTTTAGTCATAATCAAGAAGTTAATTCTATAATTAATTTTGAACCCGAAATTAAAAGGCGAAATAGGTTTAAAAAACGAAATGAAAAATTACTATTTGATAGTTCTGAGACAGCTTTGAAGCATGCGTTAAATGCAAAAAAAGAATTAGAAGTCAAAAAATTTAGACTTCATGTTAACAACAAAATTATCACATATGATGTACTTGTAGTCATCGAATAAGCTTAGTTATTAAAGCTGATGTTTAATTTGACTTCTTTTAATATAAGTGTTATTAGTGTTGAATACCCCTTGGAGACCTAATGAATTACCTAATTATTATTAGTTTATTCGTAGTTGCGATTGTGATTCACGAACTTGGACATTTTCTCACTGCGATTGCATTGGGGGTCAAGGTAAAGGAATTCTCGCTTTTTATCGGTCCAGTAATCTTTACCAAAAAGATTAAAGGTATTCGATATTCTCTACGCGCAATTCCTTTGGCTGCATATGTTGCATTTAAGGGCGAAAGTCTTGAAAATGCACCTTTGTATAAAAAAGTACCAATCATTCTTGGTGGAGTACTTGCTAATTTACTAGCAGCTTATTTGTGTTGGGTAATTGCAATTACTTTCCAAACTCAAGATTTGCTTACTGGTATTATAGGGGGTTTTGCTGTTATCGGATTTTTTTTCCAACAGATGTTCTCATCTTTTAATGTGTCAGACGTCTCAACTCCGATTGGCGCTGTACAAGAAGGTGGTAAAATCCTCGGTGAACAAAAAATGACAATGAACAACAGCAATATCAACTTATTGCCTTTAGCAATGTTTTCAGGGATAAATATATCCTTGTTTGTGACTAATTTGTTACCTTTGTCGGTTTTGGATGGTGGGCAACTTGTTTTTGCTTTCCTAAATCCAGTATTCGGTAGATTCAAGTCTTATATGACTATGAAAAACTACTTTGATTGGTTTAGTCTGGCATTACTGCTTTCCATTTTCATTTTTGCTCTCAAAAATGATATTTTCCGACTTTTCGCAAACTAAATAAAAATCAAGCCTTCATATTAATATGAAGGCTATTTCTTTATTCATTTGAAAATCTGCGAAACACAACAACTTTGTCAATCGCTCTTGTAGATATAGCTGGATCTTCAATTGTAAGGGGTTTAAGAGGATTTTTTCCATCTATCTGGATAGACTTTAGGTCTTGATTAACTTTATCCACAATCGTGAACACATGAAAATTTGCTCTGGATGGATAAAAAAACTTATTTGCTTGGAATTCGTATGCAAAAGGAATAGATTTAGACTCCAAATTTTGCTCATACTGTTCAAATAATCCAGTAAGTGATTCAAGTAATTGATTTAATTCAACTAAGGTAGTAATCCTTTTACTAATGTTAGCAAATAGATTTTTAACACCACTAAATATACTATCTTTCTGTGATTTAGTAAAGGTGTAATTTAATGTTGAGTAGTTTTCAAATTCTTCTTTTAATGTGGAAAGAAAAATTTCAATCTCAATATCTTCGATCTGCCTTGCCCCTAACACTGTCATTTCTGCGATAAAGCTTTTTAGAAACTCTATAGAGAATTCAAGTGCTCGGTGCATATATGATTCTTCATAACTGTCATAACCCCAATTTAAAGGCAAGACATAAACAATATCACCAACAATTAATTCTGATTTAATTTCAGAGTATGTAAATACTTGATCTTCAATTGGTTGATATTCATGAAGAGCAAGATTAACGATAACGCTTGAAATGTAAGAATTTAAGTTTTGATTGATAACTGGGTATTGTCTTGTAGCGAGTTTGGTACTATATTTTAAACTATTTAATTGTGGTGTGCCGTAAGACTTTCCACCTGCTAGACCTGTTATAGCAATAGTATTACGTAAACAATCCCAACTATAGTAGTCATATTCAGATAACAGTTTAAGTACGTAAAAACCATTCTTATTTAAGATAGGTTCTAAAGGTTTTAGATTTATATCTTGTTTTGGATAACACCCAATCATTGAAGCGATATATATAATCTGCCTCATACTGAAGTTAGACCAAAATTTAGATGATAAGTTTAACAAAGCAATTTTAACTTCTTCATTATCCAAAGATGTAATTACTCTGAATTGTTTATCTATCAATGTTAGAGATTCTTGGTCAGGATCGATTTTAAACAGTCCATTATTCATAACTCGAGTATGAATAAAGGCAAGATCTCTTAGCTCCCATTGGTCTAACTGGGAACTTGGATCTTGGAATAGCTTGTAAAGGTTAGATTGTTGAAGCATTTACACTTAGTCCGTAGTGTATAGAGTTTGCTTACTTACTGTTACACAAAATTAATTAAATTGCAAGTTATTAATTTTGATAGTGTTTATAGTTATCTTAATTTTGTTAGAAAGAGAATCGTAGTATAATAATATAAGCAATTTAAATACAAATATTCAGGTACTTAATTTTTCGAGTTATCAAAAAATTAATTCTTAATTATATCTTGACAAAGTAAAGATATAATTTTACTATAAAAATTGTTACATAACATTTCATTTTGAGGTTAAGTATTATGACTTTCAAGTCTGGTGAAGATTTTAATTCACATTACGAAGGTTCTATTGGTACTGACGGTGTAGTTCGCGAATCTGAATCAAAAAGCGGATATGGACCCTGGGAAAAATGGACTGATAAAAGTGATGGTGTTCGCTTACGAACAAGTTGTAATGGAGAAGATACTTTATTGGCTAAAGGCCAAGCTTCGAGTAGCGAACGCGATGAAAATCATCTGCATTTCTATGAAGATGATAAAACTGGTGAACGTGTAGCCAAAAATAAGGCAACGGGAACTGAGTACATTTCAGAACAAATTGGAAATGGTATTCGCAACTTCATGGGGTGGTATAAAAACAAAACAAAGAAACCTAGATTTATTCTAGGTTTAATTTTTAAATTTATTTATTATTTCTGTTTCAAATAATTTAAATTGTTTATCATTATCTAAATCATACAACTTTCTAATTTTTCCAATAAAAACATCTATGGAGATATTCTTATTCTCATTAGTTGAAAAACAAAAATAATTATACAATTGATTTAATGGGATATACCAACAAAAACTCAAATAATAACTGCATAAAATTAGTTTATAATAGTTCATTTGATCTAGATTTGAAGGGTTATGGTTCAATGAATCATGTTTTATTTTTAAGTTTTCTTTATTTGTTAAAATAAAGTTAATATGGTTATTTAATAATGAATCTACTTCTGTATATTTTAAGAATGATCTACGCTTGTTTAAAGGTGATTCCATGTTGTTTAAGAAGTAAAATTGCTCTATTTCAAATTGATAGTGCATATACGCTAATCTTTTTAACTCCTCAATTTCGTTATCCTTCTCAACTTTTTTTAATTTTAAAAAATCCATAATATTTTTTTCTACCTTAATTTTTTCCTCTTTAATACAACAACTCATGTTATTTAAACAATAAAATGTCAAATTTTTGACTTTACTATATTAATTTTAAAGTTAATCAATTAGTCTTAAATATAGCTTAATTACTTTAGTGGTTGTAAAAATTGTTTGATTTATTTTTGAATTAATGTTATAGCTTAGACAGTCGTTAAAAATATATTAGGATTGTGATCTCAATGCAATTTAACTTTGTTGAATGTACATATCGAGCAATTGAGTCAAAATTAGCAGAACGTAATTTGGATGAATTTATTCCTAATCGTAAAAACAAAACGAGCTTAAAACAATATTTTCAGATTTTAGAAGGTTTGTCACTCAAACAAGACGATGGATACATCTCTTACACTCTTCTTAACAATCATCAAAAACATATTGTAAAAGAAGCTGCTAAGTGTTTATCTGAATATTGTGCTTATAAAATCCATCAACGATTTTTGGAGCTTGGTTATGATAATTACAGTTTTAAAAATAAGAAATATACTCCTACAACTCTAGAGCAAGACTTAAGGGTTAAAGGGCTTGATCATTTGTTTTTAAAACTAAATGAATTAAGAAATTCGCATCGAATGATCGATGAAACAAAAAGATCTATTGGATTTAAAGCTCGACCATTTACTCTTAACGATGAAGTTATATCTGCAATTTTTCGTGCAGATCCAATTATTAATCGACAAGTTGGGTATATGCTGATGACAGTCTATGGTTTTTTATACAAAAAATCTTTAGACTTAGGGCGTAATATTCCAGTTGAACGTGCTGGTGTTGATAATCAAGATCTGATGAACTCAGGTACCATTGGTTATCTTAGCGCAGCAATTATATGGAATCCATATATAAATGAGTGTAATCGTTCAAGTTTTGTAAGTTTTGGTTGGGAATTTGCTATCCGATACTTCCGCAAAGCTATGATGAGCAGTCGCATTGTAAGATTCCCAAGTCACATTGAAGAATTAATCTACAAGGTCCATAGACAAATCCGTAACCGAAGAATCGAGCTACTAAATGAATCACAACCTAGAAGTTATTCTGAAATTGAAAAAATCCTGGCTCTTGAATTTAAAACTGATATTGAAAAGATTCGAGATATCTTTGCAATGTTCGAATCTCCATCAAGTGCTTTAGGTAATAATCTACCTTCTGAACAAAGACTAATTCGATTAGATAAGAGAATTAGTAATGATAGCGATTATATGACCTATGAAGATAAAGTTCAAACCCAAGAACATATAAACTCTATTGATGAAATATATTCAATTGAATTGATCGAACAAATCCAATTTGCAATGAGAAAATTATATTCCAAAGAGTCTGTAATCATGAGATTAAGATTTGGATTCCCAATTACTCCACGACTCTGGCAAGATTCAGGATTAAAAAAGAAAACCAAATTACCTTGGACTAGTATTGAACATCGTACATATTCACTGGCAGAAATTGGAAGTTTTTTTGATTTAACTCGTGAAAGAGTTCGTGTGATTGAAGCTGGTTCGTTGCGTAAACTAAGACATCCACTTGTAAATAAATCGCTTAAGCAATTTATCCGCCATGACTATATGGTAAAACAAACACCTGTCATAGATGATCAACAAGAAGTCACAGAGCCTACACTTCGAATTGGCCAGATAAAATTACTAGATACCATGGACCAATTAAAGTTTTTTAACCTAACTGGCTCTAAAGTACCTCCAACTAATCCTAGAGCAGTTGCACAAGAACTAGACAAAATCACTAAGTTAGATAAGATTAGTATGGAAGAATTGTTGAGATCTTGTATTTCAATTATTACTGATAGACTATTCAATCTTTCTTTGATTAGTCTTCCTTTCACTAATTTAGAAACCACGGTAATTAATGCTTTAAAAAGCGAAAAATACGACCTTGGTTCCCCAGGCACAAATGCAAACATTACAAACACTGTAGGTCTATTACTGTATTATGCACACAATCTTACAAGTAAATACCCCTTATTAAAAGATAAGCAAAAAAAAGACTTTCAAGCTTTAATTCTCTATCTCAAAGACTATCCATCTATTTTAGTCAATCTGATATAGAATAACACACCATCTTTATTAAAAAGATGGTTATTTATTTGGTATTAATGCCAGATCTGACTTTGATTAGAATTACGGCCAAATATAAACTAATAAAAAATCACAGCACTCAATATTGAGTGCTGTTTTTAATTTTAATCAAACTAAAAAACAATTAGTTTTGGTTGATTAGAAAATTCTAATCTCCGCCGCCACAACTTCCACCGCCATCACCGCCACTACTGCTTCCACTGTCAGAATAACTACTTCCAGAGTCGCTTGAATAGGATGATGAGCTGCTCCCATAATCTGTGCTATCATAGCTGGAATAATCACTACTTGAACGACTAGACCTTGAGGATGAACTACTGGGACGGTAAGATGTAGAAGAAGAGCTACGATAATTTGATGTGCTGGAATTGGAATTACTTCGATTATCTGTGCTTCTTGAATAGTTTTCACTATTACGATCAAGAAATGCCTTAATAAGGAAGTAAGTACCTGCACCAAAAGCACCAGAAATCAACACCAATAAGAATAAGGAGAGCGCATTAAAGCCACCTTCTACAACCTCTAAATCAGTTGGTTCTGCAGTGATTTGGGGGGATTGTACGTTTTGAACTGGTTGACCTATTTTACCTTCAATAGATTCTAGCAACTTTTCAAATGCTAAATCAAACCCTGCACTTTGTAGTGTTGGATAATAAACATCTGTAAGAACAGAATCCAAATCTGTTTGAGTAAGGGCGTAATTCTTGCCTTCCAAACGAATTGAGGGTTTAGTTCCAATTTTATTGACTCGATTAGTTGCAATTACAATCATCAATGCTTTTGCATCCGGAGATGTTTCATTGAGTTTTGAAAGTGCAAAGTCTTGCATATTAGTCGGTACATTACCAACAACTTCAAGACGAGCGTCAATACCAGACAAACGTAAATTCGACTGAAATTTGTCAAAAACTACACGGCTAGACTGTTTGAATTCAACAGATGTTGTTTGAGCAGGTTGTTGAGCAAACACTGGATTGGCAACATTAATAGCGCCAACTAACAAAGGAATTAAAACCAAAGATTTTGGATTAATCATGCAATACCTCGTAAAAGAATATCTTGGTCAACGTAACAATGAACGTAACAATGTGAAAAGTAAAAATAGAACAAAACCTCAGAATTGAGATTAATTCTTAAGACCTAGCTCTAATTGTCTATATACTTCATCGTCTTATTGTTGTCAATTTCTCATAGTTGAAGACCTAACACTTTTTAAAATTTGATCTTATTCAAATAAGAAATTCTCCTTTCAAGGTTGAAAGGAGTAGTTAAAGGGCCGAGGTGTGTTCGAAAAATCAAATATTGGTAATTAAAGTGAACTTTTTTATAACTCAATTTACTTAAAATTATTTCCTTTTTATTGTATTAGATAATGTTTTTAAAAAGTGTTAGGTTTTAAGTACATTACTGAAAACTTAACACTTTTTAACACTCAATCTAATAATGTGATCTACATGAGCTTTTCGAACATACCCCGCCTTTTCAAGGCACCCCTTTCAACCTT
>JAYUKV010000077.1:0-12312 GCA_043764135.1 bacterium
AAGCGTAAATTTCATTTTGTTTACCTATTGGTAGATGTGGATATGCAGTAAATTCTGCATAGTTCTAAACTAACATATGGGAGTAGTGATGTCAAATAAGTCTTAAAAATCACCCAATAAATCTCTTTCTAAATGAACAATTAGGACGATAAAATCACTTTAAATCTCTCATGCAATGCGGTGGGTAAGTTGGTTGATTTATCGAAAATATTTGTTGATTTGGAAAGAGTTCTAATAAATTAGATACCCACTTTAAGGCAGTAGCCTTTAAAACTTACTTATATCCATAAAAACTGGTTCAAGAATATACCCATCAGGATCTTCAACCTCATAAGAGTACATAAATTCACCAGCCACCTCCTCATTATACTTATTACTATACACTCGCCCTCCACTATTACTTGCATTTTTGCAAAAAATATCCACTTCTTCTTTTGATTCTAGTGATAGAGCATAAAGCGCGCTTACTGTTTTCTTTTGATCAACGAAGAGCTTGTTATCATTAAAATTTTTTGCAAAGTCTTCTGTTAACAACATGAAGAAAATACTATCTCCCCACATCATAGAGCTTGCGTTTTCGTTGCTAAACTGATCGTTTTTTATAAATCCTATAGCTTTGTAGAATTCAGTTGATTTGGTTAGATCTTTGGTTATTAAGTTGATAAATACTTGTTTTGACATAAAATATAGAGGTGGTAAACTTATCAATTATCGGTAAATTGATGTCAATACATTTAGTTCATTATAAATAAACAGTTTTAATACTTGACTATCTAGTAAATATTATTTAATGTAAGAACTACAAACCTTTTGCAACTATTAAGGATTTATTATAATGAACTTTGTTTCGACTATCGACTTGGCTATGTTTTCAACTCAAGATTTAAGCAACTATACAACTACTGGAATTGGACCTGTAGTAGATTATTTCTTCCTTCCAAAGAATAAAGAAGAAGTAATTCAGGCAGTACAATATATTAAGGATAACAATCTTGAATTTTATATTTTGGGTGGCGGTTCTAATACTATCATTGATAACACAATGGATAGTAAGAAAGCTGTAATCTGTCTGCTAGAATATAAGGGTATCAAACCATTAGAAGATTATAACATTCTAGTTAGGTCTGGTACTGTACTACAAGATGTGGTTGATTATGCCTTTAATAATGAATTATCTGGTATTACAGGTCTTAACCGTATTCCTGGAACTATTGGAGGTTCAGTAGTTGGTAATGCAGGGGCATATGGAACTGAGGTTCGTCAGACAATTGTATCTGTTACTTGCTTAGATCTAAGTGATTTGTCTATTCAAACATTTAGTATTGATGGTTGTGAGTATGGCTATAGAGACTCAGTTTTTAAACGCAATCTCAACCTTCTTGTTTTGGATATTACCCTAAGTCTTACCAAGCCAGTTGACTATGCCTTAGAAGCTGCAAAATACGAAGAAATTTCAGAATTTAGAGATAAGATTTACCCTAAAGGTTTCAAGAGCCCTGGATCAGTATTCAAGAATTTTCCTCAAGGCACTGTTTCTGAAGAGATTATGGCTAATATTCCACAAGAATGGGTTGTTTATAACAAGCTACCTGTCGGAAAGCTGTTAGAAGAAGTTGGATCCAAAGGGTATAACATCAATGGAGTTCGTATGAGATTGTCACATGGTAATATTATGGAGGTTTTTGCCCCAGCTACTTACCAAGACGTCGATCAATTATTAACCGAACTCAAAGCAAGAGTAAAAGATCGTTTTGGACTTACGATCGAACCTGAGATCCGTCTTGTATCTCAGTTTAGAAAGTTTTAGATGCCTTTTTAGAGATCAAGTTAAACAACTAACTCTCCTATTGTATAATAGGAGAGTTAATTTTATTTTGTTAGCTCTTTAATTTAAAGGCTTTTAGTTTTGGTGTGGTGTTGAACTACAGCATCTTTAAGGTAGTCAAGAAAGAATTCATATTCATGTAATTCTTCAATAGTTACCCATTTAAGTTGTTCATGTTCAAAGCTTACTTTTGGCTCAAGCTCAGTTGCAAGTTCGAAGACTAGTCTTAACTTTCTATCTTCAATCCATGGGCAGTGATAAACGATTTCAGTAAAGAAGTCTAATTTTTCAACTTTTAAGTTTGCTTCTTCTTCTAATTCTCTAATGGCACATTCATGTGGGTCCGTTGAGTCAACTGAACCTCCTACAATATCCCATAATCCTGCTCCATCTGTGTCTTGATGAGATCTCTGCATAATTAAATATTTATTCTCAGGGTTAGTAACAATTACTGCAATTGAGAATCTATCAGCAGGGTTTACATCTTGGAATCCATGCTCTTTTATCTTGTTTTCGATAATATTCATTATTTTTTTATTATAATTAAGTTTTTACATTTGATCAAGTAGCTTAAAATTATTATAGTAGGATTATATGAATTATGAAGTGATAAGACTGATAACAGATAGTGTTAAGTTAGTTAAGTATGAAAATAGTTTATTTGTACTAAAGAATTTTAAGACACATGAACTTAAAAATGCAACTATAAATTATATTGATAAATTAAAAGCAAATAATCTTCCAACTTTGTTATATATTAACGATATCCCAGATTCTAATGAATTATTTATTGAGTATATAAATAAAGCTTTAACCTATGATAAACATAATAAATCAGAATATATTCCCATGATTGCTGAGCAATTAAAAGCGATTCATAGTATTGGTGTTGTTCATGGTACTTTTGAAAATAGTAATATACTCATTGGTGATAATGAGATTTATTTTATTAATCCTGATTTAATGGGTGAAAAAGAAGATGATCTTGTTAAGTTTATTAAGAATAACTACCCTATGTGTCGAGTTTTTGAGAGTTCGTTAAACAAGCAAGATTTTAATCAAAATGCGAGCTATGATTTATTTATCAGTAAATATACAAGTAATGAATTATTCAGAATAAAATATTTTATAGTAAATTTAAGGGCAAAAAAATAAGCCCTAGCAAGAATTATGCTAGGACAAAAAGGAATCTAAATCAGTTGGTTTGGAAGTTGCTTTGAAAGAATTAAACCACTTTCATTCGAACTTTTTTGGCTTCGAAGATCATATTGCAACCAATCTCTAAAAGATCACACTCTTCTTCAGAGAAGAACTCATCTTTTACCCCGCCAATCCCGACTTTCTGTGCCAACTTGGCTAAGCCAGTTGCAAGTTGGGCATTTCGATTATTTGCGATAATCTCCCGTGAGTATGTTACACTACTCATAATTTCAGTCGCCATACTCACTTTGTCGCCATGGGAGAATGGAAAAGCGTGGTACGCCTCCCTCGCTTTTCCGACTGTTTTATCCTTAACCAGGATAGTACCGTATTGACCTGGGATATTTCCCAACTCAATAACTTCGAAGGGACCTTCTTTATAAAGAAGATTGACCGTTGAATTTTCTGGAACTTTCATATTACCTCTGTGAATAGTATCTATTCAAATAATATCTTAAGATTAAGGTTTTGCCAAATGTTATTTATACTTAAATATTATATTTAAATCGAATAAATTTTGATCTATTTAGTTATATTTTTTAATTTTATTATTTAGATTTTGAAATATTGGATATTACTTTAAGTTAACTTTTACTTGCCATAATTGAAAAAAAAATTTAAGCTAACTTTACTTGGGATAAATTCTTTTCGCTCCCCGGTCTTCTAGGAGAGTATGAAACACTTTAACATCACCAAAGTCAAAGAAACTTTCGTTAATCACTTTGATGGCAATCCACTGTTTGCTAGTTTGTTAAATTACTCTCTTGTAAAGCTTTCTCAAAAAGAAAGACCTTTACTGCTATTCCATAATATGGAAATAGTATGGAGTAATCTATATATTCTACAACAAATCATTTTTGTGTATGAGAAATCAACTGAAATTGATCTTGTTGTAAAAAATAAAAAAGTCTTTTATAAGTCTCTAATAGTCGCAGTTTTAATAAGTTTGTTATCTTTTGGTTATACCTTAGATAAAGATAAAAAACTTATTGAATTACCAAGTAACAAAATAAATTCTTATTTTGAAGGTCTAAGACTTCTCAAAATGATTGATGAAAAAAACTCATTAGAGCTTGACTATGACTTGATTAAATCTGTCTTTGTCGAAGTTTCAGAGCCTTCCGGTCTTCAAACACTACTTTTCAAGTTTTTATATGAAACAAGCGTATCATTCTATGGTGTGCCTGTTAGAACTTTTCAAGATAAACGTTTGGCTGTATCTGGAATTGTTTATTCGATTTCATTGGAACTGGAAAGACAGATTAATCGAGCGCAATTGCTTGGAGTAAAAAACTATCACCCCTCCAATCCATTGGAATTGTTCAAAACTTCCGTTGCTAATTATTCAGCATACCTGAATCAAGAAGCAATCTTCAAAATTCGCAAAATTGTAAATAATTCCTATCTTATTGAGTTCTCTCAAGTTGGTGTGGTTCAAGATATTTTTGAGAATCACTCTTATGCGATTTTAAGAAAAGTTGATGAGCTTTCCGATAATCTCAGTATTCAACAAAAAGCTGAAATTGGTAAACGCTACCAATCTTTACTGCTAAAAAAGTAAAAAGCAATGTAATACCTCTCTTGTTATTTAAGAGGGGTGTTTTTTATTTTAAAATTTACCCCAAAGACAAATGTCCTTGGGGTAATATATCTTCTTTAATACGGAAGTTCAGGTTTTGTTAATTTGTACTCCTCAATCATCTCTTTGTACGCATTTACAAGAGACATCTCATAAACACTCTCGAAAAATCTTTTTCCAGAAACCATGGCGATCCATAGTACGATTGGATAAGTGACGGGAATTAGAAATACTGATCCAATGATTTGTGGGATCGTAATCTTTTCCATGTAATTTTTCCAGTCAGAGCATTGTTTTACAGTGCCATAAAACAAGACTTGCTGAGGTTCTTTAGGACCATAAAGAAAAAGCATCTTAGGATCATAGCAAGTGATGTATTTACTACCTTCTTGTTGGTAACAAACATAAAAATCACTTAGAATATTTTCATAAAACTGTTGCTTATCGTCACCTTCAATCATTTGAATTGTGCTGTCTTTCAGTCCCTGAGTGCCAGGACCATAAGCTTCACTAAAGGCGTTATAAGAATCGTAATCTGTTGTTTTGCCACCTTGAACGACACGAAGAATAGTTTTCGTACTCACTTTAGATAAACTCACTGCTTAAAAATAGATTAGCATCTTAATAGTTGCACAAATATTAGCTAATGTCAAATTTTAAAAAATCATAAATTGACACATAATTACAATTAATCAATCAATTATTTATCGTTTAATCGATTAATTGCGGGCTCAAGAAAATGAAAATCATCGGTGTTTTTGATACATTTCCATTTGCAAATAATTCTGAGGTTTTAAATACCATAATAAATAATCACAATCCTTGTTACTTTTTAAACTCTGAAGAATTAATTCTTAGTCATTACAACCAAGAACATTTAGACAATGAAGCAGCCTCAGATGTGTACAAAATAAGTCATAAAGACCTATCCTCTCTCTTTCTTGAAACAACTCAAGAAGAGCTAGAATTAAACTCTACAATGATTCCTTCCTTGGTATTTGACTCACTAGAATCAATCGCATTCAAAAATTCAGATACATTATTACTCTACGGCAGACACTATACTCCAACCGCTTTACAAAAACTGTATGACAAATTAAATTCACATCAAATAGAGTGTAATTTTGAGATGCTGAGGGTATTAAACTTTCATAGAATAAAATACGAAGTGACTAATGAATTTGGTGACTATGAAAGAATAGATATGTTACACTGCTTTTTTCTAGAACAATCAGCTTTTACAAAACACACTAGATATCCTTGGTCCTATTATATCCCGAAAAATCTATAGATAAATTAAATCAACACCATCAAAATATATGATGGTGTTAATTCTTAAATTGATCTCAGTACTATAAATCTAACAAATCAGTTACTAGCATTCTAATTTTATCCTTTAGGATTTCATCCGCTATAACTTCAGAAAAATTATTATACATAGGCTTAAAGTTTATCATAGCATCAAATTCAATCTCATGTTCTTCTAAGATAACATAGAATCCCCAAATATGTTTAGACTTAGAGCCAATTTCATTAAGATAATCCTCTGCATCTATATGTAGATCTGGGTTTAGAATTAGTATTCTGTTTTCTAAGTCACAAACTGCTTTTAGAGTTTCAGGTTTAGATCCTATTAACTTAATTATTTGTTTAATCTTGGTAGGTTTCCTTATTTCTATCATAACAACCTAAATTAGGTACAATGCTAATTTATAATTTTATAAAAATCTCTTCAAGAGTTTTACGAACTTTAGGTGTTGTTTTGTTATCACTAGTATCAGCAACTCCAATTGCAAGCATTACTTGTGATTTCAAACCCAATTCATTAAGACCCAAAACTTCATCCAAAGCACTAGGAATAAATCCTTCCATTGCACAACTATCTACTTGTAATACAGAACATGTAGCCATAGCAAAACCAAGTGAGATATACGCTTGTTTAGCATACCAAGTCTCTAAACTACCATGTCTTGCAATTGTAGGCTCTTTTTGCGAAGCTATGAAGCTTGTAAACTGATCTGCAATTTCTTGATCAGATCTTTTTGATAAGACAATTCTTGATGAATATTTAGATAACAACTCTTCAAAATTATCTTCAACACACCATACAAGTATAAATTCTGCAGTTTTGAATGGTTCTTGATTAAATGCTATTGGAGATATTTTATCTTTAATCGCTTGGGTTTCAATCACTAATACTTTAAAGGGTTGAATTCCATATGATGTAGGGGCAAGATTAACAGAGTTTAGAATTACTTCTTTATTCTCTTGGCTAATTGCTTCTGTCGTAAATTTCTTAGCTGAATATCTTTTAATATGTAATTCCGTTATTAGTTGAGCATTCATAATTAAACCTAAAACTATATTTTATAATTAGACAAATGAATTAGACAAATTGAAACTAATAATTTATAACTTTAATGTAGTAATTGAGGTCAATATGTTAGAATTAGCAGAAAAAATCCAATTTAATAGCGCTACCACTAATCAAGGAATCAGTATCATCACTTATCCGGCTCATTATTACAGTCTATTTCCTGAATTAACTTCTCATCTGCATTTGGCATTTAATGAAGTTACATATGGGCAAAGTTCAGTCTTGACTAACCCTACCGTAACTACTTTAAGCTCAAACATAGAAATCATTCCTTACTTTAAACAAAAAGTCCTTGATGCTGCAATTACAGCTGATAATATTTTTGAACTTTACACACAAGTTAGCGTGAATAATGATGCAAAGCAAAATTTTGCCGCTGACTATCAGGTTAGCTTTGAAGAGTTTCAAAATTTCTTAAGTCGGTACATCACACTTCGTCAAGACTTAATCAATGATTACACCACTATCATTGATCGAGTTCCTCAATATATGCATAATCTAATCTACGAGATTATTTGTGTGCATATGCTAGATAAATACTCCAATCAAGATTGGCAGAATAGACAACTTAATGTGATTTTACCTGAGTACCTATTTGGGTATATTCGAAATCGCAACCCACAATGCAATCTGCTCAGTGCTGCATACAACACTCTCGGTGTTTTTCATCTTGATCAGAAGTTTAGAATTTCTAATAGCTTTATTTCAGTTCCAGGGCTTCGTCGTGGTTCTATGATTGAATTTCTTACTCGTTATCAGCCATTATTAGCTGTTTTGTAAATTAAAAATAACCCCTCACAATTTAGAATTGTGAGGGATTTGTAATTTACAAGAGAATTGGAGGTATTAATAGTCTTAATAAATACCAAAATTTCTCAGAAATTTATCAGTATCTTGGAGTAGTAATGCAGTCGATTTGGCATCTTCAAAAAAATAAATTGTGTATTTATTTTCATGATTATCAATACAGTCCCAAACTTCAATTAGGGTCGTTTGAGCCTCAGAAAGACCAATTGCTAATAACTCTTTTCGCATCTTAATAGCTTCGAAAGGTAAGTTAGAGAAATTAGGACGCTTTGACATGTTTTTGTAAGTGATTCCTTCAAATTTAAAAGAACCATCAACAATGCTCTCACTACGACCATTACCAAGTTTAAAGTATGGGTTTGCCAACCAAATTTGATAAGTTTTGCCCCCTTCTTTTTCTGTGACATTGTAACCGTATAATATGGACATATTCGAATAAGGATCCCGATTAGTTAAATCGGTAGCTTCGAAACAACCTGCGTATGTAGGTTTAAGCCCATTTGCTTCCAACAACGCTTT
This sequence comes from bacterium, assembly GCA_043764135.1. GTDB lineage: Bacteria > Patescibacteriota > JACMRA01 > JACMRA01 > JACMRA01 > JAYUKV01. Next base: position 8,308 of record JAYUKV010000077.1, read on the forward strand.
AGTTTGGGGGTCAATATCTTCACCGTAAAACGTGGACATATTTTTTCCGACTGAAAACTTTTTTTGTCCAATTTCAATATGTTGAAATTGTAAAAGTGTTCCTTGAAAGTATCCAGCGCAGTTCTGAAAATAGGTTAGAAGGTCCGTCATGATATACCTTTACAATCGAGATTTCAATTATAACTATAGCATAAAAAATGCCTCTAGTCAACAATAAATCCCTCCTTGATAATCAAAGAGGGTTTGGGTCAATAAATGAGTTAAGTTAGTAAAGTATGCAAGCTTCAAATTTAGACGTTGGCATCTTCTTCCTTGGAAAACAGAACCTTGTAAGCAACGTATCCTGCACCAATCAGGATTGCAGGAACAACCAAGGAAAATGCAAAATGCAAGACCTTTAGTCCAATGAATGCAGCGATTACAAATGCTGCGAAAATCGCAACATTCTTGACCTGGGGGTATTTCTCCAGTTCAGTCTTGACGAGCTCAATCATTTTAATACTCCATAAAAGGATTTTATGTAACTTTTAATCTTATAACACAAAGTATCTTTAAAGTCAAAAAATTGAATCAAACTTTACAAAATTAAAAAAATTGTTAAAATTTATAATTACCCATTTAGAGCAGGTGACAAGATGGTATTTCAAATCGACACGCTTCGTGTTAATAAGAAAGATTCAAGTTTTTACTTTGATAACTTTGCCTCTCCAGCGCAGGCTGAAAACTATCGCCGGCAATTTCGTAAGATTGTCAGCCAGGAAGTTGTAAAGATTACATGTGGCAAATCCAAAGTCGAAAAATCCAAATTCCCCCCACCTTACAATCCAGCCACCTTGCAAAAAGGTCGCATGGAAGTATACGCAACACCAAAGACATTTGATATTGTTTATCTAATGCTAGAGATGAGCTTATCTCTCTATATTGCTCCACGTAAGTTGTTTGTGATGGATGTTGAAACTGAGGAAGTTTATCAACCTACCTTGCGTGAGACATTTGGCCAATCTTTTCCGGTTGGTCAACAACAACGCTTTGGTCAACTTTATTTAGAGTCTGCTAGGCCTTACCAAATCAATACTGCAAATTTTGCATATTCTCCACCAGTTGTGATTTTGCAAATTGATAAACTGCACAATGTTGTATACTGCAACAGTTTGCCTTACTATACCCCAATCCTCCACATCTTGGAACGGTTAGGACAGTTTACCCAAAACCTCAATTACCAAGTAAGTAAGAAAGGTATTAAGTTACAATTGAATTTGCATTTGAATGAAGAAGATTTGTTTGTAACAACAGTTATGCTTTTCTTTGCCCTTGATATTGCACTGTTTGGTTATCGAATCTTAATCTCTCCAGATCTGTTTGAATCGCCTCAACGCGCATTTGAAATTTCTCAAGTCGTGTAGAGGGAAATCTGAAGACTTTTATCTAGTTTACTACTAGCATAATCTGCTCTTAAAAACCCACTTTTCATAAGTGGGTTTTTTATATATTTCACTCAAAAAATTAAAAACAGAAAAGTAAAAAAATATTTTTATATCAATTGACATTACCTTAGTTGTAGTTAAAGATAGTTATATGAATGTATTTGAAAAAATACAAGAGCGACTTACCTTGATTGAAGTAATTGAAGATTATACTCCTGTGATTAGTAGGGGTGGTTATTACGTAGCAAGATGTCCATTTCACAATGAAAAAACCCCTTCTTTTACCATAAATAATGACAAAGGTGTGTATTACTGTTTTGGCTGTATGGCAAGTGGTAATATGTTTTCATTTGTAGGAAATATTGAAAATATTGGTAAAAAAGAAGCCTTAGAAAAACTAGCTACTAAAGCTGGTGTAACCCTTGATAATAAGACAATTGATGAGCTTGATAAAGGTTTGCAGCTTCTAGAAACAGTAGCTAATCTCTATCAAAAAGCACTACAATTTTATCAAAACTCAGAAAACTACGTCTCTAATTACATCAATAAACGTAAAATAACAAGTCATATCCAATCCCAATTTAAAATTGGATATGCTCCTAATGCTGATTTTTTGATTAATTTTTTACAAAAGAATAATATCAATCTTGATTTAGCGGTTGAAATTGGTGTAGTTAATTATAGGGAAGGTAAGTATAAGGATAAATTTGTAGATAGAATTATGATTCCTGTACTTAATGAATCAGGTAAAGTAGTTGGATTTACTGGTAGAGTACTGCCTAATGATACTTCAGATAGACCAAAATACCTTAATTCACCAGAATCAAAATACTTTAATAAATCCCGCATTCTATACGGTCTTAATATAGCCAAGACACCTATCCAACAAGCTAAACAATGTATACTTGTTGAAGGTAATATGGATGTGATAGCAGCTCATCAATATGGAGTTAACTATACAATAGCTACACAAGGAACAGCAACAACCAAAGATCATATAGATAGAATCAAAAGACTTAACTGTGATCTTATCCTAGCATTTGATAATGATAATGCCGGTAGGACCTCAGAACAGAAGATAGCTAAAATGGCTTATGACAATGACATAAATGTTTTTAAACTTATCATAGATGAGAAATACAAAGATATTGATGAATACTTGAACCACGAACAATGGCAACCAACAATCGTTCCATATATTGAACACCACATTAAGACAAATCCAGAGATCTTATCAAAAGAAATATACACCCAGAAACAAGCAATAGTAAAAGCTTTATTATTAACCAAGCAATCCAACCCGATTACTAAAGCACAAACTCTTAATATTATAAATGAACTCACTCATTTAGATATTGAAACACTTAAACAACTTCAATCCCAAGAAGTAATCCCAGAAGCCAAGCCGCTTCCCCCAGTTAAACTTGATCCTATTAAAGTAGCATTTTACCAACTATTAGCTCTGGATAGTAAGAACCCAAGACTTCCTATTGTCTATGAAGCAATAAAGCATATTATAGATAATGGTGAAAGGAGCTTTCAAGATTTTCTAAATCAGGAAGAGATATCATGGGCAATAGAAACCGTAAAAAAGAACTATGAATCAAATGGTATAACATCAGTAATGCCAGGATCTGATATGAATCTGATTCATAATATAAAAAGAGCATATGGTAAGGACCCCAAAATAATTGAACTTTTAAATAAACTAGATCTGCACACTGCCCAATAAATTGATAAAGTTATGACACATAAAGAATACTTACAAATGGTTGAAGAGGTAAATAGACTTCGTAATGAGGTCCACCTATTTATGAATGAAGAGATATCAGAAGAAGCTCTTGATGATCTAAAACACAAGATTACTCTCTACGAATCTCAAAATCCTACTAAAATCAGTCAAAACTCCCCCAATTACTTTGTAGCTGGAGGCGTTAGAGATGGCTTCAAAAAAGTCCAACACCGCAAACGAATGTTATCCCTTACTGATATTTTTAATCTTGAAGAGTTGTTAGACTGGCAAAAGAAATACAGAAACTACGCAGAAAAAGAATCAATACAATTAACTCAAGAGCAGTACTATGTAGAACCCAAGATTGATGGGTTAGCACTGTCATTAATATATGAAAATGGTCGATTGGTCCAAGCAGCAACGAGAGGTGATGGAACAGAAGGAGAAGATGTCCTAGAGAATGTAAAACAAATCAAATCAATTCCCAAAATAATTAAGGAGTTAAGAAATCTTGAAGTAAGAGGAGAGGTTTTTATTACAAAATCTGACTTTAATGAGCTTAATCAAGCGATAATAAAAGGAGAAAAAAAAGGAAAGTTAGGTGGTATAGGCGTTAATGCTGTATTTGCCAATCCTAGAAACGCTGCTTCTGGTTCCATAAGACAGCTGGATAGCAATGTCGTAGCTGAAAGAAATTTAAGTTTTATTGCTTATTCATTAGAATATTTTGAGTAAGATATTAGATATTTTTTAGCCTATTCACCTTTTAATTGTACAAACTAATCGAATAAAATTTATCTAGATATTGATTCTGTTATTTATCTCTTTACCCAATGGTAAAAGATAAAT
>JAYUKV010000078.1:0-12306 GCA_043764135.1 bacterium
AATTCTAGCTTTGACAAAAATTAATAAATATCCTAATCTTGTCTAAAGTCATCCAAGTAAGTCCTTAATTTTGTTTAATTTTGATCTAATAATTAAATCGAAAATATACAAATCAAAACTTACCATGTAACCCATATATATTAAAACAATTCAAGTTACAAAATAATTACTATTTCATTTATTTTTTATGAAAAACCAGAAACAAGGTTTGATTTTTTGTCATCAATCTAAGCAAAAATCAATTTTTGAAAGTTCAATTTACACTTTAACTTCTAATCTAGAGGTTAAATATGCTTTTATTAATAAACATATTATAAAAACAATTACACCGAATTCCAAAAAAATTCTTAGAAAAATTGCAAAGTCAAAATTTATTTACACACAACAATCTATAGAATTAAAACCTACTACTTACTACAACTCAAATTACAAAAAAATTGAGTTGAGAAGAAAGGTATCGCAGTTTAACTATTTTGACATTAAACTAAAAAATTATTCTATGTTTATCCCTCAATATACTTATGGGGTTGTAAATATTCTCGAAGATTATAGTTTGTTTACTCTAAGCAACTTGTCTCTATTCTCAAGTTTATCTATTTTGAAGAAGCCAACTTTTAAAGATGTCTTTATTTCAATTGAATCCTTTGAAAAAATTAATGAAGCAATTACAACAGTAAGAAGTCAAATTTTTAAAGATTTTTCATCATTTGTTTCTAAATTCTTTAAGAATGTACAACAAACAATCACTCCAATTTTCTCAAGAAGAGACCTAAAAAATGAAATCCAAGTAATTGGAGCAAAAACTGAAGCCAGATCTCAAATTGTAATTAACATCAATCATGAGAAACTTGCAGTAACCAATTTTATAAGAAATCTTGGATTAGAAAGTTTTTCTTCCAACTATCTAAACACTCATCATATGGTTGAAGCAATCAGACTATATGAAGTAGGTGAACACAAACAGTTTAAAGACTACACTCTTAACTGTGTTAATCAAGCCCTAAAAGCAATTGAGCGCAAACTCATAAGCTTTGATGAGCTGGATAGATACCAAGCATTAAAAGAAATGAATAGTCTAGACTCACTTAAGTTTATGGTAGAGCTTATTACAGACGATGAATTAATGGAAATGCCTATATTCGACGAACAACAAATTCTCAGACTTGATAGTAGAGTTCAAATATAATTTATCTTTAACTCCCTTAATTCGTCAATTAATGTCTAATTTTGACAAATATCATAGTAATAAGATATAATCATGTACATAAGTTATGGAAATTATTTATTTAATATTAATAATACTTGTAGTTCTTGCTATTATTGCAATTGGTGCATACAACCAATTAATTGGTCTAAAACAAAAAGTTAAAGAAGCATTTTCTGACATGGATGTTCAGATGAAGAGAAGATATGATCTAATTCCAAACCTTGTAAATACTGTTAAAGGTTCTGCAAAGTTTGAATCTGATACATTAGAAAAAGTAATTCAAGCTAGACAACAAGCTGTGAGTGTTTCTCATGAAGGAGGTTTGGCAACTCCAGAGTTGTTAGCAGCTGAGAAGAACTTATCTGGATCATTAAGACAACTATTTGCAGTTGCTGAAAGCTACCCAGATCTAAAGTCAAATGCAAACTTCTTAGCTCTTCAACAAGAGCTAGCAGTTACAGAAGATAAGATTCTATCATCTAGAAGATTTTATAACGGAGTAGTAAGTAACTACAACGCTTCACAAGATCAATTCCCAACAGTTCTATTCAAAGGACTTGCAGGAGCAAAACTTGAGCCTTTCTTCGAGTTAGAAAATCCAACAGAAGAGAGAAAGAATGTAAATGTACAATTCTAATAAAAAATACCTTTGTGGTATTTTTTTATTTGTAAATTTTTGTTGATTACCAAATACTTAAAATATGAAATACGCTTTATCGATTCTATATATATTAAATATAATAATTTCAAATTTTTTTGCCTCTACTGTTTTGCTTAACTATAATGGCTTGATTACCTTGATTATTGGAACTTTAACATTCGGGTTTGTGTTTGTACTACGAGATATTCTCCATAAATATGGTAAAAATTACGTTTACTTGCTAATTGTTATCTCAGTAATACTTTCTACATTGTTTAACATTGTTACTAATACACCATTGCAAATTGTTGCAGCTTCTGCGATTGGTCTATTTATCGGGGAAGCAGTAGATACTGAAATATTTCAAAACCTAAAGAACAAAAGCTGGATAATCAGAGCTTTATCTTCTAATTCAATATCAGTACCAATAGACTCTTTATTATTTAATTATATTGCATTTTATGGTTCAGAGTTGCAAGGTCAGAAAATTAGTTTAACTATTGCTGATATAATATACAAATTTATAACTGCAGGTTTTGTAAGTTACAGTATATATAAAAGCAAACTAACCACATAAAAGATAAAAAAAATAGCCATATGGCTGTTTTTTTAAATGGTGGGTGAAGAGGGGATCGAACCCCCGACCTTTTCGGTGTAAACGAACTGCGCTACCGCTGCGCCATTCACCCTGCATTGATAAATTAATAATTAATAAATTTGATTAATTTGTCAAGAAAAAGCTTGAAGTTAGGTAGAAATGGGTTTTTACCAAGAGTTTATATAAAAAATATGCCAATCGAAAAAAAGAGATTGTGTCATTATTTGTTATTAAACTTTAGAGACTGATTAATTGATAACTAAGAACCATGGGTGATATAATTTTCATTTATAACAGCATTGTTGAGATCGCTTCACATTACAAAGGTAAATTTGAAACAATTTATTAAGCAAGAATTAAATGTGATTACTTTGTAACAACCTTACCGTCCAAAATAAATCCCCACAATTCTTCGATTATGTGAAAGGTAAGTATATAAATTAGTATTTGATATATTCGCTACAATCCATTTTTTTTATATAAAACAGTGTATTCATACACTAAATAATATATAATACAGTGTATGAATACACTATATTTATAAGTATTATAATATAAAGATCAATTCTTCTTGAATTCAAACAATAAACACCATTTTTTCAAATGGTGTTTATTGTTTGATAGTATGGATAAGCGATTGACTTATCTAACTCTAACTGAAGGGCTCATTGTAGTGGCTAGGTGAGCTGATAAAATGTATTTTTTCTTGATTACATCTGGTTTTGCTTTTTCAACAGATTCAATTGCAGAGTTGATATTTTCAGCAATTTTAGCAGCGTCAAACTTAGAATTTAATTTACCAACGATAATATGAATATTACCTGATTTATCATTCTTATAGTCAACTTTACCTGCTAAGATAGTGTTAATAATCTCTTCAATATTATCTCCAACTGTTCCAGTTTTAGGGTTAGGCATTACTCCAGCTGTTCCTAGAATTCTAGCAATAGGTGGTAATAGCTTCATTAATTCTGGTTGTGCAATTGCGATATCAAAGTCAACTTTTCCGCTTTCTTTGATTGCGTTGATTAATTCTTCACCTCCAACTCTAGTAGCTCCTAATTTCTTAGCGATTGCTTCGTTTTGAGAAGTTACAAAGGCAGCGATTTTTACTGACTTTCCTGTACCATGTGGAAGAACAACTGATGATCTTACTAATTGGTCAGATTTTGTTGGGTTGATGTTTAACTTCAAGTGAAGTTCTACAGAAGGACCATCTTTGAATTTAGGATTTTCTAATTTCATTAATGTTTCTACTGCTTTTTCTACTGAAACTATACCATTGTTAGTCTCAGATGCGATGATATCTGCATTTGCAGAATATCTTCTTGATTTACCTAGTATTTTAAGTGTTTTGGTCTTAGTGGACATATCCTCCCAAATTTAAATTGTTAATTGTTTTGTTAAAGGTATTAACCTTCAATCACTGATACACCCATTGATCTGCATGTACCTTCTACCATTTTCATAGCAGCTTCTACATCATATGCGTTTAAGTCAACCATTTTCTTTTCAGCGATTGCTTTAACTTGAGTCTTTGTGATTTTTCCTACTTTTGTTCTTAACGGATCTTTAGCACCCGCAGAAATGTTTATTGCTTGTTTTACAAGATCAGAAACAGCTTGAGTCTTGATGACAAACTCAAAACTTCTATCAGAATAGATAGATACAACAACAGGAATTGCTCCAGTCATTGATGAAGTTTTGTCGTTAAATTCTTTACAAAACTGCATCAAGTTGATACCTTGTGGACCTAGAGTTGAACCAACTGGAGGTGCAGGGTTAGCTTTTCCGGCTTGTATAGCTAACTTCACTTGTGCTTTTAATACTTTATCAGCCATAATACATTATACTTAACTGAAATTACTTTATCTTGTCAAGTAGAAATCTCCTATGATAATGGAGTTTTGTTTTACATTATTGTAATATTAATGTACACTTATATACAGATTCAATTAAGATTCTAATTGGGTTGTGAATAATATACCTGATTGATAATGACTTTGATTCTAACACTTATACGACAAAAACACATATTTTCCAAAATATTAACTCTACTATGAATTATAAAAATGAAACTCAGACTCCCTTAAAAACACTTTTAAAGACTCTTTCGATACTAGTTCTTACAACTCTAATAACTTTAATACCTAACTACAAAGTTCAAGCTAATGAAATTCCACTATTTAATACTTTTCAACATGGAATTTCAATTGAAACTGAAGAAATCCCAAAAGATTCAAAACTAGTTGCAGGGCCTTGGTTTCTTACTTCTAATAGTACTGGACCAATTGAATTCCTGAAGAAATTTAATCTTGAATCCAATAAGAATAAAACTCCATATGTTTACTTTTACCTTACCGCAGGAAATGCCAAAAATGATGGTGGTTTAGATGACTGTAATCTTGGATTACCTCCAGAAAAAACACTATGTAAAGTAGGTGCCAACTATCTAAAAAAACATAAAGATAGAATTTTACAAGAATATATTGCTTCATCGCATAAAATTAGAACCGCCTATGGTACAACCAAACCAATTCTCATTCATATTGAACCTGATTTTTATCAATATAATGGGTCAAGTCAATTTGGCGGCCCAATAGCTCTTAATGAAATGAAGAGTATTATGAACTCTTGGACAGATGCAATTAAATACATTTTACCTAATGCAAGCCTTGTTATGGATATTTCTCCTTGGCACTATGATTTGGCTGGATTTTCTAAGGGTTTGCGTAATTATACTTATGCTGGTCTGGTAGGAAAAAGATTTGATCCTAACGGAGACGGTGATTGCGGTTTGACTGCTGGTATAGATTGCAAATCTTACGCACTTATGTCCATGCAAACCGGAAAAAAATTAATTATTAATGACTCTCACGGTCCGGGTGGTGCATGGTTAAGTACAAACTACAATTGGTATAATACAGAATTAATCAAAGCTCGTTCTAATGACAATGTAATTGCTGTCTTTCAACCACCAATTGATCTTACTACATTTGCAAATACTGTTAGAAGGTATGATATGTACCCAATAGATGCTGTGGAAAACGACTTGTTAACCAGTCCTTCAAAAACAGTAAGTTATCAAGGAGATATTTATACATGTAAAACCAATAATACATTATTCACAGTTAACAAAAGCTCTTCATGGCAAACTGGAATGGTTGTAAACATTAAAGTAAAACCATTAACTGATAAGCCTGTATTATCATGGGAAAGTAATCTAGAATTAAATCCTAATCAATTCCTAACCAACAGTTGGAATACCAAAATCACTAATTCAGCTAATAACATAAATATCAAACCAATAGCTCAGTGGAATTCGGTATTGCAAAATGGTAAAGAAATAGAAATAGGAATGGTTATCCTAGACTACAATCCTGGTCGACCAAACCAACTTCCAAAAATAGCAAACTGCCAATCTTTTTAAACTGATAGTTAAATAGAAACTATTATCAAATACAAACCAACCCTTTAATAATTTTAAAGGGTTGGTTTGTATTGATTTATAATAAAAGATAGAAGATTAAATTTAGTAGTTATCTAAACAGCTTTTTCTTTTTTCTTTTTTGGTGTTTTAGCAACTTCTATAGGTGCTTCAACTATATCTACAATGTTTAACTTGTTAAGCTTTGCGATCATTGCTTTTGCATTAGGGTTAGCAAGTACAAATTCTGAAAGGGGATCTAACAATATGTCTTGGACAGTTTTCTTAAGATCTCTTGCACCATAGTCTAAGTCCTTGGATGTCAGCACTGCAATATGTTTTATTAGTGGCGCAGGGACAGTTAGAGATTTATTTTGTTTCTTGAGGTTATCGTTTAACAATTTTAACTCGTGCTTGATTATCTCTTCGATTACATCTTCTGTGATTGGGTTAAAGACTATCTTATCACTAATTCTACCTAAGATTTCAGGTTTTATTGTTTTGGATAATTGTTCTAGGATATCGGCTTTTGTAGTCTTAAATTCTATCAATGAATCTCTGTTTGAGAATCCAATTCCTTTAGACTTTGCATTGTATTGTGAAATTCCAATATTTGAGGTTAGGACTATTATAGCGTCTTTACAAGATACCCTTTCTCCTTTTCCATCAGTGATGTATCCATCTTCTAACATTTGAAGTAAAAGATTTAATACTTGTGGGTGTCCTTTTTCTATTTCATCAAACAATACTACTGAATTAGGTCTCTTCTTCAAGAATTCAGTTAATTGTGGAGCGTCATCGTAACCTACATATCCAGCTGTCGTTCCTACCAATCTAGAGATTGAATGTTTTTCTGATAGTTCAGACATATCTACTTTAAGCATAGATTTGTCGCCATCTGCAAACATTTGATTAGCTAAAGATTTTACAAGTTGAGTCTTACCAACACCAGATGGTCCTAAGAATATAAATGAGGCTATTGGTCCAGTGTGGTATGTAACACCTGAGTATGATCTCTTAAGGGCTTTTGTTAATCTATGTACAGCATCTTTTTGTCCGTAAACTTCTTTGTTTAATTTTGACTCAAGGCCTAATAGTTTTGTAAAGATAGATTCATTAAGTTTTTCAACTGGCACACCTGTCATTTTAGCAATTACTAAGTTCACATCTTCTAAAGTAACTGTTTTAGTTCCTTTGGCCTGTTTAAATTTTCTAAGAGCGCAAACTTCGTCTAATACATCCAAAGCTTTGTCAGGGAAATATCTTGTAGGTAAGTATTTTGAAGTAAGATCAACAATCTTATTAGTTATTTCTGGACCTACTTTAACCTTGTGAAATACTTCATAATTATGCTTAAGCTCTAATAAAATATTTTTTGTCTCGATAGTTGAAGGTTCTTCAAGATTGATAACTTGGAATCTTCTTTCAAAGGCCTTATCTTTTTTAATAATCGTTCTGTATTCATCAGTTGTAGTAGCTCCGATAAGAGTTAATTCTCCTCTTGCAAGATGGGGCTTTAGGATGTTGGACATGTCTAAGCCTTTGTCCATACCTGTACCTGCGCCAATTACAGTGTGTAATTCGTCGATGAATAAGATAATATTTTTTTTGTGGATTGTTTCTGCGATTAGATTCTTAAGTTTTTGTTCAAACTCTCCTCTAAAGATTGACCCAGCTAATATTGATGAAATATCAATATTGTATATTATTTTATCTAAAAGCCATTCTGGAACATCTTTGTTAGCTATTTTTTGAGCTAATAGTTCAACTAATGCTGTTTTACCTACTCCAGGTTCTCCTGTAATGATAGGGTTGTTTTTAGTCTTACGAGATAGGGTTAGGATCATTGATTCTAGCTCTTTTTCACGACCTGTTGTTACTAACTCGCCTTTTTTCTTAAATTTTTCATTAAGGTTTTGACCGAATGAATCTAGGATTGATTGTTTGGTTGATGCTTTATTTGAAGATTTGGACGAGCCTGTGTTCGATCCCTCTATTTTTGGAGTTGGGGTAGAAGGGGTTGTGTTTTTATTCTTTTCTTTTCTGAAATTCTCTTCAAAATGTAAGATAAAGAATTCTGTCATTTCAGAAGCATACTCCTCATTTATATGAAGAATTTTTTTTGCACTTGCAAAAGGAGTAACAAGAATACCAAAGAATAAATGTTCAATAGTAATTTTTGGGAAGCCATAATTCATAGCTACCATAATTGCGTTATCAAGCACGCTCTTTAGCTCTTCTGTAAATACAGGGTTATTAACAGTTCCCGCTGTTTCTGTTTTACTGATCTCCTTTGCGTTGATCTTAATGTTCTCTAAGAGCAACTTAAAACTGTTCTCCCCCGGTGATTTTATATTTATTTGTATTAAAGAACTATTGATGTCTTGGCTTAGAATCCCATACACAAGATGCTCCGAACCTATATAGGTATGTCCGAGGCTTTTAGAAAGGCTCTCTGCGATATTCATAGCATTTCTACTTAATCTGTCGAATTGACCATTAACGTTTGACATAGTTTATGTACATATTATTTATGTTATTTGTTCTTTTGGCAAATTTACAAAACTTGAAGTTGTGAATAAATAAAAGTGTTATATGAAATAAATATAAATGAGTTTTTAAGATGTAATAAATTTTTTTAAAAAACATAAGTAATTTACTTAAAAATTTAGATTTTACAATTGTTTGTGTTGAATGTTTGACATGTTGTAACTTTTAAGATAAACAAAAGAGTACTCTTAACTATTAATTAGTGATTTCAATGGAATCAATTTACTGGCTGGTCTTAAGTCTAACTGGTTATGACATGCGCCCAAATCAAGCACCGCAAGATTTGGTAAAATTCGTATCTTCAAACCCTTATGTTCAAGAAGGTGTAGATACACTTATTCCTGTTAATGGAACAAAAGTAAAAGTTAACGGCAATCTTTCTTATTTACAACTTGTTCGTTCGAATATTGCTCTTGATTCTTTAAAAGCTCAATATCAACCAATTTTTGAAAATTGTGAAGCAACAGTTTACGGACTTTCTGAAAAAGAAGGTAATGGACTTGTTGAGTCTGACGGTTCAAAGTTTGAACCTTGGGTAAATAGACATATTGCTATCCCTGGTAATTATTACAGTAAATATAAGGGTATGAATTTACAGATTATTAACCCTAAGAGCAATGCTAATACTTTTGCTAAAGTTACTGATATTTCATTCCTTCCGACCTTTTGTGTTGATGTACAACCCTTGGTTGCACAAGATTTGCAATTTAAAAATATTCAACCGACTGGAGTTGGGGATAGGGTTATGGTTCAAGTCCAGGTTGATCAACTTGAAGTAAATTCAGCTCAAACGCTAATTAACCTAAGTCAGGAATTAAAAAAACGTAAAGATGCGAAACTAATTATTCCTAAGCCTTAAATAAAATTAAGCACTTAAAATTTTTTTTAGTGCTTAATTCTTTATCTTCTACATTAACTCCTTTCCTCCCAAACCATCTAGCGCACCGGACCATATAAGTGCTTCTAATGATCTTTTGTTAAATCCTTGGAATTCTGACATTCTTCTTAAAAAGTCTTGTAAGTCTTGGAATTTACCTACTGTGTTACGGGTTTGAATTAGGTGTTTGATTACATCGGAGCCTAATTGCTTGATAGCGTTTAAACCGTATCTTATAGTTGTGTCATTTTCTATTGAGTAATCAAATTGTGAAATATTTACATCAGGTGGTTTAACCTCAATTCCAAGTTCGCTGCATTCATTTATTGCTTCTGCTATCTTGTCCATGTTGCCAGACTCTGATGACATTAATGCCGTCATAAACTCAACTGTGTATTCACCCTTCATATATGCGGTCCAATAAGCTACCATACCATAAGATGAAGCATGGGCTTTATTAAATCCATAGGCTGCGAAAGGTACAAACAAGTCCCAGATTTCTTCGGCTTTATCAGCTTCCATGCCTTTTGTAACACAACCTTCTACGAATCGAACGTGCTGAGAATCAAGTACTGATTGAATTTTTTTACCTACACCTTTACGGAAGGTATCTGCTTCTGCCCAGTCATAACCAGCCAGATTAATGACAGAGTATAGAAGATCGTCTTGATAAACAAGAATTCCATAAGAATCTTTCATCCAAGATTCCATTTCTGGAGTTATGTATTTTACTAATTTTGGGTTTTTCTTACGTTTGATATAATCTGCGATATTAGCCATTGGTCCTGGACGGTAGAGTGCTACCATTGCCATCAAGTCTTGAACTCTGTTAGGTTCCATATCTACAATAAATCTAGTCATGGCAGGACCTGATAATTGGAATAGACCCATAGTACGACCTTTGGAGAGAAGTTCAAATGCTTTTTTATCAAATAGATCTATGTTTTGAAGATTGATTTTTGTATCGTGTCTTTTTTCTGCAAGCTCTATTGAGTTACCGAGAATTGCTAAGTTACGAATTCCTAGAATATCCATTTTTACATGACCTATTTTTTCACCAACTCCCATATTATATTGAGAGATAACAAACTTGTGATCAGAATCCCATTGTAATGGAGCATAATCTGAAGCAGGTCCTGGAGTAATTACTACACCAGCAGCGTGAACAGATGCATGTCGATAATTACCTTCAATTATTTTGGCCAAGTCAACAATTTTTTTTACTTCTTCATCTGAATCATAAGCATTTTTTAGCTCTTCTGAAGTTGCAAATGCCCATTCAAAGGTTGTAGGTTTTCCTTGTGGGGCGATAGGGATTAGTTTGGATAATTTATCACATTTAGTATAAGAAATGCCCAATGCTCTTCCTACATCTCTAACAGCAGCTCTCGGTTTCATAGTTCCAAAAGTTATGATTTGAGTCACATTCTCTTTACCGTATTTATCAGTTAAGTATTGAATAACTTTTTCTCTTTTATCATCGGCAAAATCACCATCGATATCAGGAGCCGAAGGTCTCATAGGGTTTAAGAAACGCTCAAACGGAATCTTGTACATAAGAGGATCGATTGTGTTAATGGCTGTAAGATATCCTACGATACAACCTGCAGCAGAACCTCTAGTAGTTGTTACGATATCATTCAAACGACAGAATTTCATCAGATCTGCAAGTACAAGAAAGTACGATGGATATCCTTTTGAGATAATTACATCAAGTTCTAATTCTATTCTATCTATGTAGTCTTGTACTTTAACTTCTTGCCAGTATGATTGAGGGTATCCGATTAATGAAGTTGTGTCTGGTGTGCAAGTTCTTACAAACTCTTTAAGCTCAAGTTGATTATCATATGAGAATTTGGAATACCAATAATCTCTTATTTTTTCTGGTTCATTAAATGTAAATCCGGCTGGTAGTACGAATCTAGTCAAAAATCCTATATATACATCATATACCAACCTACCTGAATAATCCTCACCCTCTGCAAGTTCAAAATTAGGGAAAAATGCTTCATTTGCATGTTTGTCATAGTCTGTTCTGATAAACAAGTCAATCTTATTTTCAATTTCAGTAGTGTCCCACACTGAATCATCCAAGTAATTAAACATTACCTTAAGCTCTTCTAATGAAGGTAGGTGATAATCTCTTTCTAGTTTTATATCCCAAACCTTAAGATTATCTCTGATTCCAAGATAGACTTTAAATATCTCTTCATGGTCCTTATCCAAATATCTAGGAGATGGTGAAACAACAAAGTGACAAGAGTATTCCAATGCTAATTTTTGAAGTTTTATATTTAGATTTTTGATTATTTCTTTATCATCTTCATATAGCGGGTTAATCGCTTCTAGAACTAAGTCTTCTGGTTTAATAAGAGAAGTGTACTTTTCTAATATTGATTTAACTTCTTTATCAGCGCCATCCCTTAAAGCTTGGTAAAGTTCGTGGTTATTGGAGCATAGTACAACGAAGAATGACTGGTCATAGTATTCTTTTATGTTAGCTGGTGATAAATGGTTGGGGTTTTCATTTTCAACCAATGCTATTGAGACTAGTTTACAAAGTTTCTTGTATCCGACATTGTTCTTGGCTATCAAAGCGATTTTACTATAATCTGGCTTTGACGTTGGATTCTTAATTACCTTGGAATAGTTATTTATTCTTAGGGTGGTGCCTACTGTACCTTTTTTTTCTAGTTTTTTACAAGACTCATAAAAGTCAACAAATCCAGCTCCAGTATCATCATCAGAAAGACAGATTGTTGTGTATCCTTTTGAAGTTGCGTTCTTAAGTAAATCCGGTATTTTGGGTATTGCGCTTAGTAAAGAATAGTGAGTAAAAGATCGAAGTAGAATCATGTATTGAGAATAGAAGAATATTCAAAATTAATCAATATATATAGCCTATTCAACCTTTAACTCTACAAACTAATCTACAAATTTATCTATATATCGCTCCTATTATTTATCTTTTACCATTGGGTAAAGAGATAAATAACAGAATCAATAT
>JAYUKV010000079.1:0-3483 GCA_043764135.1 bacterium
GTTTGAGATTTTTGACTCAGGTCCAATTATTAGATTTGTACATTCTGAATCAGATACGATACTTGACTTTTCTGATTGGGTGGTTGCTGGTGAATCAAAGTTTGGCAAAAACTATACCAATCAAGTAATTGCAAGTACTATTAGACAGCGAATTTTGGGTCATCCATTAAGATCGTTCTATAATTCTGTAATTGTTGGATTTAGATCAATCGAAGGTATTGAATACATAAAAGAGGTAGTCGGTGAATTGATACCGGATGCGAATTTTGAAATTGTATTTTTTGAGGCAAGTCAAAAGGCTCTTTATACAAGGTGGTCTAAGCGAGAAAAATCAAAAATTCCTTTCGAAGAATTCCTACTTCTTTTACAAAAAGAAACTGCCTCTGGCCTTTTGAAGGTCAAAGATCAATCACAGAAAATCATTGTTAATGAACTTCAAATTTCTCAATCAGAGATTGTTGATCAATTAATTTAGGTTTGAGTGTAAATAAAAATCATCTTGAAATATTTCAAGATGATTATTTTTTTGAATACCATTCAATAAATTGATCGATTGCATTGCCCCAAAACTGTGATTCAAATTCTCTACCTTTTGTTTCTCTTAATACAGATAATGTATGTTCTTGTCCGTCTGGAATAAAAAAGAAATCATGGAATCCACCCATCGTACCTTCGCATTTTGTAGCAACTGTTCCTTCAGATCCACCTTCAAATCCTACAGGTTCTTGGCCTGGTTCACAATATGCAAAACAATGTTGAAGTCTAATTCTTACCTCTTTACCTTCTTCACGAATCGAATTGATCATTTTAATTAATTTTTCATGACCAATTTGTTTTGCAAAGTATGAATTGTAACATCCGGGTAATCCCCCCAAAACGTCGATGTAAACTCCAGTATCTGATTTTAGAACAGGTTTTTGTATTTTATCAGCTGCAAATTTTGCGCTAAACTTAGCAACATCAAGACAATTTGTTCCTTGTGTTTCTAAAATTTCGAAATCAGGTTTTTCAACATCAACGTTGATATTATACCTTCCAAAATGAAATTTGATCTCTTCTATTTTATTATTATTTGTTGTTAAATAAACAAAATTATTATTCATATAATATCATTCATAACACACTATTATACTCAAGTCAAAAAAAAATAGCAGCCCAATAAAATTGGGCCGCCAAATGAATTATTTCAGTGTTTGGATTTTAAACTTACCATTGTAAACTTTGGTAAGAATACATTTAAGTCCCTGGCTTTCGAATGCAGATTGAACTAATTGAGAGTTAGTAGTCAGTGCAAAAAATGCAGGTCCAACACTAGAAAGTCCCAAAACAGTAACTTCTTTGGAAGAGTTAAGTGGACGTAATTGTTCTGCGATATTTACAATACGGGGATAGCAAAATGAACAATTTGCAATCGATCCGTAGTCAAATCGATATTCGTAAATCAATTTCTTAAGAGAATCTGAATCGCTTTCCATCAGGTCAGGAATAACTTGGTGAGTTAGCTGATAGGAAATATTTTCACGATATTTTAGCCCAGTTGCAACGAATTTCGGCATGGCTTGTGATTCCAGTACCATTAATTCATCAGCATTTAAGGGTTTGTAATCCGAAGGTATTCCAATTACAATATGTTGTTCAGGTAAGTCACATGAGTAAAGTACTCGGTTTTTACCAACAAGAATGCTTAAACAACCTTCATACAAACCTGCTACAGCAGATCCTCCTAAGCATTGAACTGGTGACAATTGGTTATCATCAATTGTTTCTTCGCCATGATTTCTTGCAGCATAAGCTACTAGATCACGAGCGGAAATTGGTAAACCGTAAAGTACATTGATTGCGCACATGACCCCAGCAATTAAGCTTGATGAGGAACCGAGTCCAGAGTGTTTAAAGTTATTAGGATCGTGGATTGTAACTTCGAATTTTTGGGTAATATTCAAAGCTTTTCTCATAAGTTCTACAGCATGTAAAACTAGTGATGGACGAGTAGTAAACACTCGATCAGAATCACAATTGACTTTTACTACTGAGATTGATTTGAACAAATCAGTTGTGAAGATAATTTCACCAGCTGAGTAAGTATTGTCTAATCTTTCCTCAATTTGAGACGGGTCCAAAGCCATTGCATTGATACGTGATGGAAACTCAATCGTAACTTCTGAGTTTTGGTAGTTAAGAATGCTCAAAATACCAGAAAATGAATTGAGAACAGTACCAACTTTAAATGATTTAAACATTTTTATAACCTCTAATTGGATTTTAGTTCGAAAGTTTTGTTAACCAATAGCTGAAGAATATCATCAGGTGTATGTCCACCAGATCCAAGACTGCCGTCAGGTCTAAGTTTAAAGTTTGCGTCTGCAACTTTTTTGTGAATTCCTCTAAATAATAACAGGCTAGAGCAAAATTCTGCAAAAGCTAGCTTTGATAAAGGCAAATCTTTACCTTCAAGAAGTTGCTTGATTGTTGGAGAGTCTTCAAATCGCTTGGATGCGATTTTGAATTCGTTGGGGAGATACTGTAGATTTGACTTAAAATATTCTAAGTAAAAATCAGACCAGTATTCATTTGACCATAATATTTGATCAAGAATTAGTACGGGCATTCCAGCTCCTCCAGGAGCCAAATATGTTTGATCTCCTATAGTTAATGGATTGAAATAGGGTCTTAGATCTCTAGTGAATATTTGAGGGGGAACTTTTAAGTGAACTTGTTTGATCGCATCAACCATGCCTTCGAATTTGATCTTGGCCTGATTGATCAACAAAGCAATAGAAAAATCATGCCCATCTTCTTGGATTAGATTGTAAGATTCTATTAATTTTTCAATAGAATTAAACAAGGACCACATTCCAAAAGTAAAGGCTTCGATAAATACAATTTCTTCGTTTAACTGAGTAAAAGTTCTGAGTTTGGATGTAGAGTTCATTGGTCCATAAGTGAAAACGGTATCACGAGGGACCGTATCCAATAATATAGACTGAGATTCTAATATCTCAATGAATTTTGGAAATTCATTAAGCGTCACACCAAATGTATTTAATTTTGCACAGATTAGTCCAAAATCTCTAAGAGTACCGTAACTAGAAGCTTGAGTGTATTGTTTAATTTCAAGAATTGTATGAAAATTCATTAAAATCTTCATTAATTCTGGTCTATTATCAACAACACTTAGACTTTTAAATAGCTCATCTAAATTAGAATTTGTAGATTTTGCATTTTTACAAATAAATACAATATTACGAAGATCTAGATCCATAATCTTTCCTTAATACGACTGTACTAATTTTGTTATAACACAGTTTTTATATATTTGCAAGGGGACTTTAATTTTATCTTGTTTTGAGACTGAAAATATACTCAGACCACACCAACCTCCATGTAATGTAGATAGAAAAAATTGGATATAATAGTGACTATTTCAAGCTTCTTATGCTTTGCATAAAAGATTGAGATAGTAGCTATTAGATACTATTTTGG
>JAYUKV010000080.1:0-12210 GCA_043764135.1 bacterium
CATAAGGTTTGGTTGCAAAGATTCCACCATCTGCATAAAGCCCCATCCCAAATACATTAGCAACCATAACCCACTCATAGCTATCTATAAATGCTGTCATAAACCATTTATAACAATCCATTGGATGATATTCATTAAGAGTCATCCAATTAGCAAGGACCATCAATCGTTCAATGTGATGACAATAGCCATACTGATATACATTTTTAAGAGTATTGTATAGGGGTGTATTGTCTTTTATTAATTCCAATTTATTACTATCCCAGAAGTAATCAGGTAACTTCTTACTATTTTTCCAATAGTTGTAATTACTCAAATCTGCCTTATACTCATTCCAATACAACAATCTAACCCACTCTCGCCAACCTATTATTTGCCTTATCAATCCTTCTTTAGAATTATCTGGAATATTCTTGACTTGAATTATCTTCTCAATTAATTCAGAAGGTACAATCAATCCATTGTTTAAGCTTGGAGAAAGAATAGAATGGAATAAATACGGATCTTTAGAACTTAAAGCATCCTCATAATCACCAAAATTTTTAAATGAATCAGTTATAAAATTATCCAATGATTCCAATGCTTGTTGCCTATTAACAGGGTAAAATATCTTGTCTAAAGCTCCATAATTACTACCAAAATATTTATTTACAACTTTAAATACCTCATCATAATGATTTGAGTTATAAGTTCTAACCCTACTTGGAACAATTAATTGTTTTGGAATTTTTTTGCGGTTATCGGCGTCTAGAGACCATGACCCAAAACTTGAATTGTTATTCTCATCCAAGAACAGTTTTAGTCTTTTTCGTTGGAAGATATAAAAATCTTGCATAAACAAGCGTTTAGGATATTTGGACCTATACTCTTTCCAATCAGAACTATTTGTTAGGAATTTTTGGTCCTGAAGGAATTTAATTTCCATATTATAATGTTTGGCAAGTGAGGTAATTATAACTTGTAATTCTTTATTCTCAACCCATGACATTATTATACTACTATACCCCAAGCTAGCATAGTCAATAAATACATCTTCTAATCGCTTAAATTCATCATATTTATAATATCTCACATTTTTATTCAATCCAACTAAATAATCAGAATATTCCCTCATAGCAACAAAACAATGAAGGACCCTACCCTTATGGTATTGAAAATCACTGTTAAAATCAGCACTTTCCAACATAACATAATCATCACAATAATCAAAAGCTGGATGGTTATTAAACAACTGATCTCCAAGTATTATACAAAAAGAACTCATAATTAATATTTAAACATTAATATTCAATTGTGCAATAGACTTACCCACATTTATGAAGTAATAACAAGATTCAAACTAACCTCTTAATTAATCTTCAACTATCACAGGTGTACCAATAGACGCCCAATTAAACAACCATTCCATAGTCTCATCAGGAGTATTAACACAACCTCTAGAACCATTAGTTACATAGTCAGGTCCACCAAAATTACCATTTCTCCAACTTGCATCATGAATACCCTCTTCCTCTGCAGCATTAAAGAGCATCCAATATTTAACAAAAACATTCCATGTAACACCTTGACCCGATCCTTGCAACCTTCTATTACGCTCCTTGGTTAATACGCTGTAATTTCCTGTATCTGTAGGCCAATTAGTTCTACCTGTAGTTATTGGATTATCCCTGATTAACTTACCGTCCTCGAATATATACATAAACTGTTTAGATTTGCTAATTAGAATAGCCTTACCAGAAGCGACAGGTATGGTTGTGGGGTTAGTATTTAGCTTTGCTAGTTTGGATAGTTTTTCTTCATTTATTACTTTAGCATCTATTGCTTGTGACAAAAGAGGTCTGATATCATTATTTAACAAGTCATCTAACTGTTGGAAAGTATATTTATTGATTTCAGAATCTTGGCTTATTAGATTTACTTGAGCTTGATATTTCTCGATCTTCTTCAATGATTCTGCAAGTTCAGGATATTTTTTAAAATATTCAATAAGTGAAGAGATATCTCCTTCACCTGCTTTTAACCCTTCTATTAATGCTTTTTTATTATATAATTCTAATTGTGCACTATATTTTGATTGTAAATTTTTGAACTTAGTTTTTTGAGAATTAAGATCTTGGACATTATTTATTTTACCTACTTCAGTATTTAAAGTTACCAAATCAGCCAAAACCAAATCCTTTCCAACAAAATCCTTATCAGCCGAAATACCACTTTTCCATGCTTCAAGGGATTCCAAAAACTCATTTTTTACAATCTTTAATTCAACATCGTAACTTATATTGGCATTATTATTATTATCTTTTATTTGAGAACTCAAATTATTAAAATCCCAATAGAACCAAGAACTTTTCACCTTATCATTAAATGAGTTATACTTATTTAAATTCCCTTCTTTTGAACTAGGATTAATAGATTCTAACTTCGTATTACTAGCTAACATTAACTCTAGATTCTTATTTACTTCACCTTTTGCGTTATTATTAAGTACACCCAATGTAATAAGCCCTACAACAGCTAGTATCGTTAAGATCGTCTTAAAAATTAAAGAAAATGTACTCTTTGTTTCTGTTGTTATTGGTGGAGGTAGCTGAGGTTTTATTTGTATTTGTGTTTGGTCCTGCATATTTATGATATAATAATACCACAATTATTGAGTAATTAAAAATTTCTTTATACCCATTTAATATTTATAAGGTTGAAGAGTTTTTAACAATATTAAATATATTTAACTTTAGCATGTGCTTGATAATAATTAATTTATATGGTCGAATATGAGAATGTTAAATTTGAATACTTATAAAAAACTTACTTTAGTTTTTTTAAAAAATAATAAATTATCCTTGTTGTTCGGGATTCTTTTCTCATCTTTGTCTATCATACTGCAAATGGTTTCAAACTATATACTTGATACTCAAATAATATCTAAGATAGGAATTCAAAATAAATTCTCTATTGATACAATATTTATTGGGTTTGTTTACTTTATGTTAGTATTTCTAATTGAAATAGTAATATTTTTAGTTTCGCAGATTATCGTTATGAGAGTAGCAGAAAAAGGTGGATTGGACGCTTTATTGGATTTTTTAAACAGTTTTTTATACAAAACTCAATCAGAAATAAAATCTAAAAACAAAGGAGAATTAATAGAAAAGGTAAATCTATCTGTTGATTCATACAAATCATTTATAGATCAATTGTCAGGGGTGGTCGTTAAAAATGTAATAAATATATTATTCTTATCCATATTTTTTGGAAGTTTAGGTTTTAAATATATTTTCGTCATTATTTGGGCTTTCATTTTTAATCTAGTAAAAAAGCAATATTTCCAACCCATAATTGATAATTTGGTAAAATTACAAGATGAGCAAAGTTATACTTTATCAGCTAAATTTCAAGAGATTGTAAGGAACCTAGATACATTAAAACATTTTAATTCAATCGCATTGTTTGTTGAGAGTTATAAAAATGCTCAATCTTTATACTTAAACAAATTCTTAAAAGCCGAATTAATCCAAACAATTTACAAAGCAATTACATATATTAACAATGCTTTGATTCTATTTCTTGTCTTATGGTTCTTATTAAAAGATTATGAAAACAATTCGATTAGTTTTGGTATTTTCCTTTTTGGATATACAAGTTCGATTATTATTGTATTTGCTAGTAATAATATTTTCAATGTAATTAATAATTTTGAAAAATCAAAAAATAGATTAAATGTTTTCTATGAATTACTAACACCAGTGGAAACAAAACTTGAAAATTTAATTTATCCTCAAGATGAGATAACAAGTATCAATGTTAAAAATCTAAATCTTGAAGTTGATAATAAGAAAGTATTTGATAACTTTAATTGTAGTTTTGAACTTAATCAATCATATGCAATAGTAGGTGAATCTGGGTCCGGTAAATCAACACTTGCAAAGTTAATAAGCGGTTTAGAAAAACCTGAAAATAATACTATTATTATTAATAACAACGAGTTTATTGAAAAATATAATCCTAATTATCTATTCGAACAAATTACTTTAATTCCACAACAAACAGAGATATTTAACTTGTCTATTTTAGACAATATTACGCTTTTGAAAAAATACGCAGAATCAGAAATATTAAACGTCATAAAAGTTGCACAGCTTGAAAACTTAATAAATCAATTACCGTTAGGTATTAACACAATAATCGGTGACGGTGGAAAGATTTTATCAGGAGGAGAGCAACAAAGAATTGCAATTGCTCGATCAATTCTATTGAACAATAAAGTTTTAATATTTGATGAAAGCACTTCTTCTCTTGATCCATTGACTGAATCAAAAGTTTTAAAAGAGATATTAAAGTTGAAGGAGAATAAGATAATTATTTTCATCACACACAAACATAATTTATTAGATAATTTTGATAAAGTGTTGAAGTTATAAATTATTTTTATAAAAAATAAGCCAGTTCGAAACTGGCTTAAATTATCAAATTATTTGCCAATAAATATTCACAAATTAGCGAATTTCTGTTTTTCTTTTGGAAGCACTTTTTTTTAGTTGTTATCTCAAAAATTAAAAATAGATTAAGCATTAACACATATTGTTTTAAAATGTTTAATTATATGAGTTTATAAAGATTCAAACTTGTTTTCAAGTTTTTAAGAATTATTTTACAACTCTTTATTTTTTTAATTTTTTGATAATATTTATTATTTATTATTTGGATAGACTTGTAATATTTGCTTTGCATTAGGTTTGAATATAGAGTTATGCTTTTAATTATTCAATATCTAACTCTTCCCAACTTCTATCGTATTTTACAAGGATAACTTTTTGGAGTTTTGGTTTATCCGCTTCTTTTGACCCCATTGATAAGTAATCATAGCTTAAAATTACAAAATTATAAACTTTATCATTTATGAGCTTATAGTGATCTTCAGGACCTTTGGAAATATTTAAATTATCATCACCTCTTAAACCTGGATAACCTATTAAATCATAAACTTTTCTTTGTATCATATTCTTAGAGAGTTTTTTGAAATCAGCTACTTTCAAATCAGCTCTTCCATTAATTTCACCTATCTTCGGTCCATTAAAATATGAATTTAAGAAAGCATTATCTTGCTTTTTGTTTGACTCTTCATTTGATAAAATTGTTTGTTCACAATATCCAATAATACATGGCATTCTTAGATTATCAGGATCAGTGTTTTTGATATATGGTTTGTCTTTAACTATCTTAGTTTTTAGTTCGGCAAAAGAATAGTTTTGAGACTCCCATGGGTATTCTTGTTTTATTTTAAAAGAAAAGTTGTAATTTTTGTAAAGTGTTACAAAATAACCAATTCCACTCTTCTTAAAACTCTCTTCATTAGGTCCTTTGTAAACTACAAATACCAATACTTCATCTAATCTGTTTTCAACTACTATCGCTTCAGCGATTGAATAATCTACTTCATCATTAGAGTTTTCAACTTTTAATATTGATTCATAGATTGCTTTGTTATTAAGATATGGGTATATATACCAAATACCTATAATTGTTGGGATTAATGCTAGAATCAGAAATATTATAGCTTTTATTTTATTGTTTTTAATTTTTTTAAACATAGTATAAATTATATTTTAATTATCTTTACTGAAGGTAGCTTTTTTGTAAGACTCATTATCTTCTGTTTTTATCCAAACCCTCCTTACATCACCTTTATGAACTGTTTCTTTATCACTTCCTCTTATCTGTCTATTTAATTGAATAACGCCATTGTAATTATCCCAACCATATTCTGACCATGATTTTTCATCTTGTCGGTTAAGGACTCCAAAAGGAACTCCGCCACTTTTTCTTAGTAAATCATCATGTTGGCTTTTATCTTCAAGTGAAAGGAAGTTATCTTCAAACTTGTCTTCTTTTATCAATTGTTTGAATGTTTCTACAACCCATACATGTTCGTTACCAAAGTCCATATTGATTATTTTGGTATCAAAATCTATATGAAAGGCTTTATTTCCCTCTCTACCAGCATCTCTTGAACCTGCAAAAGAATGGAGACCAACAAAAGTTCTAACAATCTTTGCTGAATCACGAAATACATATCGAGGTTGAGTTTTTGAAATATTGTACCAGTATTTATTACCAAATGCATCTTTATCACCCAAATCAATTAGGTTTGTTAAACTTAAGTTTTGAAGTTTGTCATAATCAATTCCTTTACATGGGAATTCTCTTGGAGTATCAAGACCGAATAGATAATCCGCTCTATTTGTGAATTTTGTAGATATTGTTGCTGATAAAATACTACCTAAACTATGACCAATTAATCTAATTTTATTACCATTTTCAATTCCATATTGGTTCTTGATTTTTGATTTTATTCCATTAGCTACTGAATCAACCCAACTACAAGCTCTACAATTTCCTCCATTGGTTTTGCCGGCATTATTGCTAGCTTCTGACCAATTCACAGTTAGTACTAAATCCTCAGGATATTTAGTTTTAACAATATTAGCAATTTCTCTAAAGTTTTTGCTATCGTAATCATCCCATCCGTGGGATATTAACCATATATTAGTAGTATCTGGTAACTTACTTTTTAAATCCCAATCTTGGTTTTTTTGTTTGTCAATATCAGACATTGTTAACTTTATTTTTCTTCTACTAATATCGACTTGTTCGGTTTTTAAACCTCCACCTTCTTCACCTCCAGTAACGTAAAAAGGCTCTTCGATACCAAGGCCAGTTGTTGAGGCAATATTACCAAGTTTAAAAATATTGCTTTTTTCTGACTCATTCTTGTATTTTGTTAAACCATATTCTGAAATAGGGTTTAAAGAAGAAAATTTTTGCTGGTCATTATATTCAAATTTTATTTCTTTGCCTTTTCTAGTATTTAAGAAATTTAAATTTATTTCACCATATATTCTAGATCTTGCATAAATTAAGTCAGAATTAGTTAACTGCTCTTTTTCTCTTGAAACAGTATCACCAATCTCAAACCCAACAAGTGGAACCTTCATCCTCTCAAGATTACGAAGTTTTATTGTTTTAGTATAATAACTATTTGATATAGAATCGTTGCTAGTGTTCATATTATCTGTCCAAAAACTTGCAACATCTTCATCTTTAAAATTAATTGTATCTTTGTATACAAAATTATTAATATTTTGAACGCCAATTCCGTTATTATTTAACTCATAGACATGATTTTCTTTATTAAACTTAAGATTCCAAAATTCACAATTTGTACGCTCTTCTGTTCTTAATTCAATTGGAAATCCTTTAGCGATTACTTTTAAAGTTAGGTTGTAGTTTGATACTTCTTTATTATTAGCAGGGTCTTCTAAAATAGATTCTAGAACTGGTTCTGGAATATCAGATTCTAACAACTCAGCTTTATCATCACAATGAATAATATATTTAAGAACTACTTTCTTCCCATAAAATGGATTGTCTCGTCTTAACTTATCCTCTTCTTCTTGTTGTTTTAGCTTGTCTTGGTCTTCTTTAGTATTGCCAGTTGAGAATCCACTTGCGTCCTTGGTCAATGGGTTGGCTGGATAAATGTTGTTAGTGTTTACTGGTGTTCTGCTCATTATCTGATCTCTTCTCTGACAACTTAACTTATTCCAACATATACTCTCTAAAGTGTCTGTGAGTGTTGATAATTGATTGGTGTTTGAGTAGATCTTGATTGATGGAATATTGGTGTTTAGGAGGTTTGGTGGTAGGGAAATTCTTCCTGAGTTGATTGTGTATTCTGACTTGTCCGTATTAGGATAAACAACTTCTTGATAATTATTGTCTTTATCAGGGCTTGAATCGGCGCTTGAAGAGTGTTGATTATTAATTATTAGCTCACTATCAAGCCTTAATCCAAATAATCGTTGAGAATTATCATAACAAGTTCCTTCTCCGTTTAGGAATCTGTCTGTTATTGATTTGTCCCATTGTTGATTCTCTGGTTTTGCTTGACCTGGTTCAAATGATCTTTGGCTGTAATTAGATATATCATAGGCAAAGGAATTGTATTTTTTGTTTTCTATAATTCTTTTGTCTTTCTCAGTTGTAAATGGAAGTTGAAAACCTTGAGGAACAATCACAAAAGGAAAAGAAGACTCCTTATATCCCATCTTACTATTAAATCCATTGATAGTATCTATATAACTGTTAACATTGATATCGTATAGTGTTGGTAGTTCACCTATTTTTTTGGCTGTTGGGTCTTTAGGATAGAGAATGTTGTTATCAAGACCTTTGTTATTATTAAAGGGTTCGGAGTATTCATTCTTTAATTGTTGATTGAGTGTTGGTTGGATATCAACAATTGCTCTTCTTGGAGTGGTTATAGATCCTAGTTCTGTTGAAGATATATTTACTCCATTGGCTGTACAGTATAGCTCTGGGGAGTGATTGATGTTACCTTCGATATAGTTGAAGATTAATGTTGAGTTGCCCTTTGTAACACTGATATTTCCAATTTTAGATAAGTAATTAGATTTGGTTGTTTGATAGTGAAATTCTTTTTCTTCTTGGGATGCTGATCTAATATTAGATTTTACTGTTGTACTAGAGTCATAACAAAAACTAAACAATCTAAGATCTGGATGCGTGAATTTATTAAGCCCATTAAGACAAGCTGTATTATTAGATCCTTGGTTCTGAGCTTGGGAATTGATGTTAAATGGACTATTACTTACAGGAAGTGAAGTTAATAAAAATATCAAGATAGTAAGCTTTATAAAAAGTTTATTCATAAAAATATTAAGGTAAAAAAGAGTGTATTATTCTGTTCCTAGTTTCGTATAAGTGATAGTTTTGACTAATGAATCCATGGCTTTGTAGTTTTCCGGGGTATCATTGTCATAAGTGATTTGAACATAGAATGTTTGATTCCTAAAGTCTTCTCGGTAATCGATAAAGAGCTGTAAGTTAGATTGAAATTTTTTATCTTTAGAATTTTTTTTATCAACAAATATCTGACCGCTTCCAAGTCTAGAATTGTATATTCTTGAAATCTCAGACCTACCCTTATCTACATAAATTTCAACTGATTCAGGGCTTGATTCTACATAACCATAGAGTTTGGAATTTAATTCGTTACTGATATAGTTTGGGTTACCTACTGCGTATTTTTGGTATAGTAAATCTTCTTCTACAACTAAAAAGTTAATTTTACTCTTACCATTAGTAAATTCATATTGATATGATTTTAATTTATCATATGGATTTTGCTCTTTCTTAACTAATTTATGGGACCAGTTAATATCAGGTTTTGTATAGTTAAAGCTTATATCATCTTTTATCACGCCTTTTAGAGAATCTTTATTAACAATATTACTATTTGTTCTAGTGTTAGAATTGGTAGAATTCTGAATTGTTTTAGGTCTCATAATTACAAGATAAGTAACAATCATTGTTAGAGGCAACAGAATCACAATTGTGGTAATCACAAGAAAATATTGTCTTGCCTTAATCTGAGATTTATTGGTTGATCTTATTGCCATTACGCATAAACATGTTAATTGATACATTTTTACTATTGTCTTTTGCGCTGTATTCGAATTGGTGTTTTCTTAGATGAATCTTTACTCTATCCATTGTATTAGATTTTTTCTGCCATATCATACAGGATCCAACAGGCAATGATCTGATAGATTCCAAATCACTAGGATTTATTCTAAGGACGTCATCATTGACATTTTCTTGGGCAAATATACATTGAAATCCTAACTGTTTACTTATGCCTACAGCATTGTACTTATAGTAATCATTAAGCTCTTGAGTGATCAAAACAAAAAAACCATTGTACTTTCTACACCTCTTAACATATTGGGTTAATAGCTCTTTAAAACCATCGAATTTTAAGAACATATGCAACTCATCAATAAACAATGCTCTATACCTATCTTTAGGTAACATCTTCTCAAATGACTTGTATAGCAATGCATAACCAAGAGAAGATCTTACTGTTTCATTCTCATTACCACTAATATCAAGAATGACCTGATCCTGAGCAAATGTAAATTCGCCTTTTGTACTAAAATATCCTCCAAAAGTTGCATTATCTTGCTCTGCATCACTAAAATTCTTTATTCCTAGCCAACATTCTTTCCATTCATCTTTTGATTTTTCGTGATGTCTTAAGAAGTTACAAAGCTCTTCCATATTTCTTTTTTCTCTTAATACGCCAACAGAATTATAGAATTCTGAAAGACAATTTAATAAAGGCGTTCTATTCTTCTTAATCGATTCATCAAACACAGGAAAAGTAAGCATAAAATCACCCAACCAATTGATATGATCGGCTTTTGGGTTGAATTTTTCTCTGTCTTCTTGATCGAACAAATCTATGATATTATCATTGTAATCTACGATATTTATTCCAGAAGCTCTATTTACTTGGATAACTTTGGCTCCTATTTCTTTGGCTAATTTGCTACATTCTCCTTCTGGATCGATATACCATCTTTGAACTCCCAACAAACCAAGTTCTTCAAAGAATTTTTTACAAAAGGCGCTTTTTCCTCCTCCATTATCACCTGTTACACTCATCGAGTGTGTTCTATCCCCCTGAAAACAATCAAAGAAAAATATATTTTTTCTGTAATAATCATATCCTATTGGTAGTATTCCACTTTGTCTTGTTGAGGTTGGAAGTAGCATCATCGATAATGGTCTTGTTAGAACTTTTTGACTCATTCCATTGATCGTTGGTATAGGTAGGGAGTTTAAGAAAGTGTCTTTTTGGTCGTATAATGGGATTGCAAAGATCCATTTTTTTTGTCTAAGTGTGGTTTGGATGTGCTTGTCTATATTATTAAGATGTTCGATAGAATCGGCAAAAACAGTAATTATTATTGTTGTATCTGTTAATTCTTGACCTTTTGCCACTTGGTCTTCTATATCCTCTATATTCTCGACTTTATTACGAGCATCAATACTAGAACCTCCTATTATTGGGGTTGAGACATGCTCTTCAATGTTAAGCTTTGTTGTTTTGATAGTTCTTTCTATTAATGCATCTTTGGCTTTTTTTACATTTATTTTTATAAAATATGTAAATTCTGGAAGATTACTTTTTTCACTAAGATCAAAAGCAGAAACAATGTCTTGCGAGCTAACAGTATTTGGAAAATTTCTTAAATAGTAAGATCTTGAATATCTATTAGAGTGCTTAATATCATGAGATTCTATCACAAGTCCGTTCTGATCGAAGTATTCACAAATGGGATATTGGTTTACAAATGTGTCTAGATCATCAATTGCTTGTTTTTTATTTTTAAATAATTTGAACATAAAAGTTTAGTAATTAGTAGTGTTTGAAACAAAATTATGTAACAACCAATCAAGGTGTTGACCTTCAACCTCTTGATGATTTATACCCATTTCTCTAAGAGCTGAAATAGTTTTGGATACTTTTGTATCTAGTATTTGTTTGGCTTCTATGATGTTTTCAACCTTTGTCCCAATTATAGGTGTGTGGATAACCATAAACACTTCTCTTGTTCTTGATTTGTAGGTATCGAACATTTCTTGTAAATAGTTTTCCATATTGAATCTTAAGTTATAGGATAATTGTTCACCTTCTGGTGTTGTAAAGACGTTGGTTTGTTTTAACTTATTATCTAATTGTTCGAAGTATGAATGATAATCATTTATTTGCTCAGCTCTATCATAGTAAAACAAGTCTATCTCACTAAAAAACTGTGTATTTTCAATAAAGTTACCAAATTCTTGATAAGTTCTGTTCTGTTCGATCTCGTTGTTATTGGCTAAATAAGGTATTTGCAATTGATAATATCTGACCAGATGATCTCTTACGATTATATAGTCTTCGATCTTTCTTATTTGTGATTCTTTTAAAGTATGTAGATTAGGATTTGAGAATGTGTACCTAAAGAAATTTTTAACTATTTTAATAACAGGATAATTATGAATTTCTAGATTTAGCATTTTACCGATGTACACTCCTTCCAGGACCGCTTGATAAAATGGTTTATTTATTTGTGATGTGTCATTAAATTTTACAGAATAAGACATGATTATTACTTTTTAAATTTGTTTAATGTGTTGATAATGTTATTCATACCATTATCGAAGAATGCTACTTTTCTAATTGTTAAAGTTGCAAATCCCAATCCTACTAACATAGCACATGAGAAAAGCGCGTATTCAAGATTTACTCCTGATTGAGTTAAAGAAGATTTTAAGCCAGATGATATTACTACAACCACA
>JAYUKV010000081.1:0-11901 GCA_043764135.1 bacterium
ACCACAAAGACCATTCGGTCTTTGTGCAACAGAGAAGAGGTTTGTTTAGGTATTTTGGGACAAAGAAAGCTGTCCCGTGTTTAGTGGGACAGCTCTGAAAAAAACTTAATATTTTTTAAATGAGTGAATTTTTAGCACTTTTGGTTATCTTTTGGTATCAAAAGTAACAAGTGATAGATATGAATTAGTTATTAAAGTATTGGTTGATAATTTGGAATAAAAAATTCTTTATGTATATACATCAAATTAGTCTTACCGAAAAGATTACTTCTAAGTACCACACTCAACGCATTCAAATCTAGAAGTAGTTTGAGATGGGGTTAGTTGGACTTTCTTTGGTTTTCGCCAATTCTATTTTTTCTAGTTGAATGACGAACCTATTTAATTAATCGCCACTTATAACAGAACAATTACTAAAGCTGAACAATTTCATTTTTAGTAATTGGAGTATCATCAGTTATAAGCACCAATTATTTAAAAAGGTTAGTTTAAAATTTGACTTTAGTTATTTTTTTGATATATATAGATAGTCCCGTAAAATCAAAAGGTAAACAGATGAAAGTTAACATTTTCTTTGCTCTAGTTTTTAGTCTGCTTGGTTTTCTTTTCAGTCCATGGTGTTTCATTCCAGCATTTGCAAGTTGTGGACTTGCTTATATGAATAAGTATACTTTCAGGACAAAATACCACTTCAAGTTTAATCTTGAGGTGGTGTAATTTTTACGCATCACACCCAACACATTCAAATCTTGAAGTAGTTTGAGTGGGGATTGGTTGAACTTTTTTAGTAGTTTTTGCCATTTCTTTTTTGGCAGTTGAAGCGGTTTCTGTGTGCATGTAATATGATAAGGTTTTGATTCCTTTTTTCCAAGCGTAGATTATCTTTTGTGTATATGCAGTTGGGGAGGCATCAGCAAATGAAGTATAATGATTGAAAGATATAGACTGTGATACAAATGGAGATCTGTCAGCATTCATGTCAATAAGCTTTTTCCAGTCGATTTCGTAAGCTGTTTCATATCTTTTTCTTATCTCTGTTGGAATGTATGAAAGTGTTCTAATAGATCCGTCATTAGCTAAGATATCATCAATCACGTCATCGGTCCATAAACCTATTGCTTGAAGATCATTCATTAGGTACTTATTCACAATCTGTATTGATCCACTGATTGTTTGTCTAACGTATAAGTTACGTGTAAATGGTTCGTGCATTTCATTGTTTCCCATTCGAATTGATGAAGAAGCAGTTGGAGCAAGAGCAGTTACCTCAGAATTAACAACACCATGC
Source organism: bacterium (assembly GCA_043764135.1). GTDB lineage: Bacteria > Patescibacteriota > JACMRA01 > JACMRA01 > JACMRA01 > JAYUKV01. The sequence continues at coordinate 1,289 of JAYUKV010000081.1, forward strand.
TTCATTATGGACTCTCTTAACTCATTCCATCTTTCCGTTAGAAAAGTCGTAGAATTATCCCACATATCAAATTGGAAACTTCCTTTGCTTAATGGTGAGCCATCAAAACCTTCATATGTTGAATTGGATTGAATCGCAAGCTGATTAGATTCATACATACAACCATAGTAGATTGATTCGTAAATCTTCTTATTGATATCCATTGCTTCATTACTAGTAAATGCTAAGCTAAGCTGTGCAAATACATCTGCAAGACCTTGAGCCCCTACACCGATCGCTCTCCTAGCTAGACAAGAATTTCTAGTTTCGCGAGTTGGGTAATATTGTAAATCAATAACATTATTAAGGTTTCTAGTAGCCAGTCTAGCAGCGTGAATGATTCCTTCATAATCAACAACACTCTCCTTTACAAATCTTGATACACAAATAGATGAAAGAACACAAACTGCTGTTTCATTGTTATTGGAAACCAAAGCAATTTCTGTACACAAATTAGAAGATTTAATAGAACCTAAATTTTGCTGATTAGATTTCATATTCATCGCATCTTTATTAACAATGTAAGGATTTCCTGTTGTTTGGAACAAATTTATTACTTTCATCCAAATCTCCATTAATGGAATTTCCTTTCCTACCCCTAGTGATTCCATGTATTCATATTTTTCTTTAAACTCTGGACCGTAATACTCAGAAAGCGGTTTATCTATATGATTCAGAACAATTGCTGGATCGAACAAAGTCCATTTTGCATTGGCCTGATCTCTAACTAGTCTATCAAAGAATACATCATTTACATAAAATCCATAGAACAAATTCTTACATCTTTTCTCTTCTATAGTGAAATGATTTCCTGCATTTAGATAATCAATAATATCAATATGCCATGGTTCGAGATATACTGCACAAGTACCTGCTCTTTTACCAGATTGGTTTATAGCTCCGATTGTTGCATCAAACATTTTCATAAATGGCAGAATTCCATTAGAAAAACCATTAGTCTTTTTTATCAAAGATCCATTACCTCTAATATCATGAATAGCAATTGCATTACCTCCTCCTCCCTTGGACTGAGCTGATAGTTGAGAAACTGCTTTTAATATACCGTCAATTTCACCAGTGATATTATAGTCATCACCAGTTAAAGAATCTCCAGTGTATTGCAAATAACAAGATGCCATTTGATTGAGATCTGATCCAGCATGAAGTATAATTGGACCTGGTAAACTAATTCTTCTATGTCTTAAATCAATATAATACTCTTCAATATTAGCAAGTCTTTGTTCATCTGTTTGATCTGCCATGATAGGATTGATAAATTCATGACCAATAAATTTTTCATAAGATTGAATTTCTTCTACGCTTCTTTTCTTATAAACATTCAAACCAATAGCAACTCTCAAAAATGAAAAAGAAGGAGTTTCAATAATCTTACCTTTCAATCTTTCCAATCCTCTCTTTTCAAAAGATTGAACAGCCGAATAATCCAAATCAAAGTCTTTTTCTCCATTCCACATTTGATCAATAACTAATTTATTTCTATTAACAAAATCCATTACTTCAGTAGATATTCGCCCAGTTCTAACACCATTAATAGTGTGGTTATAAATTTTTGCTAGATTATCAGAAAAAGAAATATCAGGTATCCCAATCCCTTTATATATTATATCCATTATTAACCTACCTCCTAATAATTGATATTCATAATGCTTTAAGCCTAAATTTGCACAAATCGAAGCTAGTAGTCTTTGGTTGCTATCATCAAGTTCAAGATTAACTGTAGATTCATTGTATTTAGAGACAATAAGATCTTTATCGATATTTGTTAAATCAGTAGTGTATTTATCTAATAATTGTATTATATTCATATAATTAAAATGTTAATGAGTTGAAGTCTAGAGATTGTGATGTCGTTGCTCTTGCATAATTAGTTCTTGTCTTTTCGAAGAAATTATCCTTTCTTCTTTGTCCGATCATATTCATAAAATCGAATGGTTGTGATACATTATAGTGTTTAGGTAATCCTAGTTCTACTAACCACATATCAACTACAAATTCCAAATATTGAGACATCATTTCTTGATTCATTCCGATTAGTCTAACTGGTAGAGCTTCAGAAATAAATTGTTTTTCAATGTCACAAGCGGTTATTAATATTTCCAACACTCTTTCATAAGGTAAATCATTACAGAATTTCTTATATAAAAGTGCCGCAAATTCACCATGTAACGTTTCATCTCTCGATATATATTCGTTAGCTACCCCTAAAGAGTTTGATAAAAATCCTCTATCTCTTATCCAGAAAATGGCAGCAAAAGATCCAGCAAAGAAAATACCTTCAACAGCCAAGAATCCAAGAATTCTTTCACTAAATGGTCTTGATTCATCCATGAATTTGAAACACCAATCTGCTTTTTGTTTTATGATAGGATTGTTTTCGATTGCTTTGAACAACTTATCTTTTTCTTCATCAGAACTAATAAATGTATTTATAAGTTGAGAATAAGTTTTAGAGTGTACTGCTTCCATCATAGATTGGAAATAGTAAAAATATCTAACCTCTGGGATTTGTACCTCTTGAATAAAGTGTAAACACAAATTCTCACCGACAATTCCATCAGCACCAGCAAAAAATGCAAGTACTTGTTTTAGATAACTCTGTTCATCAGAACTTAATTTATCCCAATCACCTGCATCATGGGTTAGATTGATATCCGAAGAAAGCCATATATTAGCTTCTTGTTTATCACACATATCCGCTATTTGAGTATCTACATGCTTGTTAAATACTGTGTATTTATCAACACCATTATGTGTTAATAACTGATTTTCTTTGGTCATAGTTATTTTCAAATTGTTTTACTAGTTTTATAAAGTCAGAAGCAGATGCAAAATTCTTAAACATCGCCATAAAGCATATATAAGCTGCTTCGTCGGTGTTACTTAATTGATTTAAAACAATATTTCCTATATCTTCACTGGAAATTACGTCTTTATTCTTGCTTAATACATCATCTGTAACCCTTTCAACGAGGGAGTTAATTAGATCTAGGTTTACTTTTCTTTTGTTAAAAGCTTTTAGGATTGATATTTTTAGTTTTTCTTTATTAAATGGGACTTCTTGTCCATTTCTCTTTATTACATAAATATCAACCATTTTTAGTTCTTCGTGGGTTGTAAATCTATATCCACAAGCGACACATTCACGTCTTCTCTTGATAGTTTTACCGTCATTGATTACTCGAGAATCATAAACATTTGTGTCTGAACTTTTACATTTTGGGCAGTGCATAGAGATAAGTATTATTTTGTTACTAAATCAATATATAGTAGAGGAATTTACTTTATACAACTAGGTATAGTATTTATTAAAAAAAAATTTATCATTCGTGTCAATAGTATTTTATAAAAGTTATTAACAATATTGTTTGAAAATCTTGGTTTTATATAATTATTAACCTAGACAAAAAAGTGAATAAATTGTACTAATACTCTTATTATGAATATCAATAAAAAAGATTCTATTTTTATTTACATTTTACTTGCTGTTGCAACAACAATAGGTTTTATAATAGTTAAAGATTATCTTACCTCGATAATACTAGGAGTTTTCATTACAATGATTACATACCCTCTTTACAAATTGTTTTTAAGAACTACTGTAAGCTTGCACTGGAAAAATGCTATTAAATTATTTTATAAAAACAAATCAGATATCGATGAAAACAGAGCTTTAGCAGCTATAATGACAGTTGTCACAACACTTGGATTATTGGTATTAGCATTATATTTAGTCGGGCTTTTTGCAGGTTCTAACCTAAAATTTATTTTTGATCAATCTGTAGAACAACAATTAATAGAATTGGTTCAAAACCCAGCTGTAAAAGATAGATTCGGAGATCTTTATAACGAACAAGATGTAAAATCGAGAATTACAGATTTCTTTAGTCAATTCAAACCATCTCAATTGTTATCAACTCAAGGAACAAAAATTATAGTTGATAGTGAAAGCAGGCTTACAGCACAAAGATTTGCAAGTCTTTTATTCACTAATATTTTTAATTTCTTTATCTATTTTATTATTTTCATGTTTTCATGGATTATAATGCTAATAAGTGGAAAGGATTTGCTAAAATTTATTTATAAGTTCACCCCACTTAATGAATCAGAACAAAACCTCATCAATTCGGACGTTAATAGTGGTGTAAAGAACGTATTAATTGGAAATACTGTTAGTGGTTTATTAATTGGTTTAGCTGTTGCAATTGTTGGTTTAACATTTAAAATTCCATTAGTAGCTGTGTGGGCAATTCTAGCTTTTATTGTTGGCTTTTTACCATTATCTCCTTCAGAAGTAGCTTTTATTCCTGTCCTGATCGGTATCTTTTTTAGCTATGGATTATCTAATTTAATAATCGTAATGATTGTATTAGAATTATATATATTAATTCTTAACAATGCAGTGCTGCCTAAGATTACAGCAGGAAAAGAAACTAATCCTTTGTTAATATTAATCTCTGTCTTTACAGCTATTAATATATTTGGTGTTGCAGGTTTTGTAATTGGTCCAACTTTTGTTTACTTTATGATGTCTTTGTATAGAATCGCTGAGAATAGACTTGAACTAGTTCAGGAAAATATACTTGTATAATATTTTCTTTAAATAATTATAAAAAAATTAAGCCTTGAAGGCTTTTTTTAATGCATGTTTAGATGTCTTAGTAGAGTCAAAAGGTCTGTCAGTGAAAAAAAGTTTATCTCGTGTTTATTAAAGCTAGACTGGTAGTCACACGGACTCCCTGAGTAAATAGCAAACAAACCTTGAACTTTTAACTTTTCATTTTCCAAATCAACAATTGTTTGAACTGCTGAATTACCTGTAGTTACAACATCTTCAATCACAACAACATCTTGTCTATCGCTATAAATTCCTTCAATTCTTTTGCCCATACCATATAACTTTGTAGTTCTATGGTAAATAAATGGCAGCTGCATTTGTTCTGCAACTAACATAGCCAGTGGGACAGATCCAGTTGCAATACCACAAATAACATCGACAGAAGGGATATTCTTAGATATCTCTTCAACTAGAATATTCGTTATTTGTTTTCTAAGAGTTGGCAATGATGTTATCTTTCGGCAATCAACATATATTTTTGATTTTTTTCCTGAAGACAAAAGAAAGTTATTGTATTCATCTACAACAACAATGTTGTTACTAATAAGTAGATCGGCGATCAAATCGTTAACCATACAGGTACCTAAAAGAAGTATTGATCAACTAACCTGTTCCAAAATATTTCTAATACTTTTAGTATTAGCTAAAATAGCTAATCATAATTACTCTATCGCTTTTAGGATGTCATACAATACAATTAAGTGATTAATGTATAATACATATGGGCTATAGAATTATTAAATAAGTATTAGTGTGTTTTTGGAAGAAACCAGCTCTCTTGATTATAAAAAAAACTACATAAGTAGTCAATTTTATTTACAGATCTATTTACAGATCTATTTAATATAAGTCAATAATATCTACAGTAATTTTCTTGAATACTGGTATATTAATGCCTTCATTTAGTTTTTGGACCTTTTCAACATTTGGGAACTCTTGCTGAACTATTTCTTCTATGTTGGCTTTATCTTGATTTTTGGAGATTAAATCTTTAACTTTTGCAGAATCTATATTATTTTTTTCTACAAGATCATAAGTTACCTCTGCTTTGAACTGAGTTCCTTCAGGTTCAAGTTTAGAAATTTTTACATTTTTTACTTCTCTATTATCTCCGGTAATATTATTTTGAATCTGTTTAGCAATTAAGTCTAAAGGTAAATATTTTACTTTTTTACCTTCTACTCTATTTAGGGTAACTAGATCTTTAATTTCCCCAACTTCAGAATTAAATAGGTTTTTAGCAGAGTCTTGTTCTACCCACTCTGGTTTAGTGTAAAGGTTTTTGTTATTCAACTCTAATAGTTCATCATTAACTTTTTGATCTATGGCTTTTGATGAATATTCTTGTAGAGTGTTTATAATATCTTGGGTTACTGTGTTGTTCTCGATTACATTAAAATCAAACAACCCAGTTAAAGTTTTAGCATAACAATTCTTGCTTAAGTTTTCCTTGTAGATTGATGCTAAATTAAGAACTGTATCTTTTTCAATATTCTGATCGCCTCCTTTGTTTAATGCTTCAACTTCAAAAGTTAAAGTTGGGTTAGATTGAGAATATGACTTGATTACAACATTAGTACCATATATAAGATTAGGTAATACTCTAAAGTACTTTTCACCACTATTTACAAGAAAACCTCCATTACTCAGTGAACAACTATTTGCACCAGATGAAAATAGTACTATCTTGCCTTTTGCTCTTTCAAAAAATTCTTTTTTTTGCTTAGGGATTTGTTGTTCTGAGTAGATTGACAAGTTAAGTAATTTTTCTTTAAAAACAGAAGGGCTTATACTAATCAATTCTTGTTTCAATTGAGAGTTATTCTTAACATTTATTCTATAAGCAAAAGAAGGAACATAGTTCAAATAACCTGTAAACCCAAATACAATAAAGCAGCAAAAACCAGTTGCAACCAGTGTTCGTAAAGGTTTTTTTATAAAGAAGGATGTATTGGTGTCTGAAATGTTTAATCTGACTCTATCTAAGTTTGATAACATTTCATCTAGATCATCTTCCACCACATCATCAAGAATAGATGACATTTTAGTAAAATCTCCTTCAGAAACTGATTTTGATAAATCAAGCTTTAAATTAAAATCTGAAAAATTATTAAAATCAATTTTCTTAATTAAAATTTTTTCTTCTTTTTTCTTACCAACTCTAATACTTACATCGGTAACTTTAAGAAATGATTTTTTTTCTTCTTGAGGGTTAACATCTTCACCTTCTGAATCATCATTGGTTACTTCTGAATCAATACTTGTAACTTCTACTTCTGTTAAGAGTTCTTCTTTTAGAATTTTTCTAATTTCAATCCCAGCTGGCTCCATAACGGATTCAACTTCTTTTTCTTCTGGAAAATTAAAAGACATTATTGATGGAAGAATGTTTTTTTGTTCTTGTTCAGGTTCTATTTCTAGTTCTAGATTAATATTAGGATCTATTTCCAAACTGTGATTAGGGTTGAAGTTAGGAAGTGTAATAGGTAACCCAGCCTCTTTAAATAATTGTACAAAATTAATATTCTTAGTAACAAATTCTATTTGTTTCGGGTAGCCTGATAATTGCTTTTTAAAAACTGATAATTTTACTCTATTATCAATAAATGGCGGTAATTCGTCGATAAATACTTTAACCTTATCGGTATCAAAATTGATCACTTCTTGCAGTTGAAGTAATACATCTTCTCTTTCAAGATCTGCATTCCATGTAAGCATAAAGGTAAGTAGTTATTTTTTAGTTGTGGTAAATAAAAAGAATATTTACAATTATGTCAAGAAGAAACTAAAAAAATTAACCAAAATTTGTATTTTGGTTATGAATTGTTATTATTATTTTACTGCGACCCAGCAACGATATTTACGACCCCAGTTAATAGCTTGAGAATCACTAGCAAACCAGAGATCTAGATCGTGTCCGGTCCATTCAGCAGGACCCCAATCTTCACGTACTCCAAAAAATGTTTTGGTTTTAGACAATACATTTTCTGAATATACATCCTTTTCTGAAACTTCGTAGACTTTTGCTCCAAAAGGAATTGTCCGAGAAGCTACAAATTTATGAGGAATAGAGTGAACATTTTTTCCACTGGCTGTTAATGTTCCAGAATTACCAGGAGAATAAGCACTTACCCAACCACAAGCACGAGTTACAATCTTACCGCTTACAGTTGGTTTGGGTTTAGGTGGTTGTGGAATAGGCATTGTTGGCTGAGTTTGCTTTGGAATGACTATCTCGGGGAGACGTGGCAAAGTAGGGGGGTAAGGGTTTACAATAGGGGGAAGTCCATTAATTGGCTTTTTAGGCTCTGTTGGGACTACTACATCTTTAACAGGTGGTTTTTTAATAGTATTATTCGCCCTTGCATTATCAAGAATATAACCATAGTAAGCAGCTCCAGATTCACCACTAAAAGTGATAATACCTGGTTGAGTCTCTTGTGCTTTGGCTTCTGTAGTATTAATTCCAATTAACATTGTAAAACTAATACAGCTAACACCCAAGAAAGATTTTAAATTAAAACTCAAAACAAATACCTCGTAATTAATTACAGATGAGTTTAAGAAACTCAATTTTTATACATTAACAACTTAAAACTCGTTAGTCAAATAACATTGTTACAATTTTAGTAATTCCTTATGATAATAATTATTCAGTTAAAAACAAAACCCTAATTGGGTTGTTTTTGGCAGCGCTACGGGGAATCGAACCCCGGTTAAAAGAATGAGAATCTTACGTCCTAACCACTAGACGATAGCGCCGTATATTATTATAATGTCTAACAATTGCTAATTTTTGTCAATAAATATCCCCGTTTCTACAATCAGTAGAAACGGGGGTTAGGTTTAACATCTAAAAGTCAATAAAAGCTTTAATTTCTCCACAAACGAAGATGTTTTGTATTCTTTTAAAAATCCTTTGCAAAATTTTGCAAATTCTCCTTGTTCGTAACCGTAATATTGATTGTTGTCCCAAGCTCTGCACTTAACCAGAATTTGAAGTAAATCAATATTTTTTAACTTGTTTAAAGTGGTGGTAATTTCTTCTTGGGTTAAGTCTTGATCGACAAGCTTCTTATCAACTAGATAAGTAATGTCATTAATCTCACTAGCACCGTTTAGAGTGTGAATTTGAGCATAAATCGCCCAACCATTGTAAGCTTGCGCTGCTATAAATTCAACTCTTTGATTCTCTGAAAATAAACAACGAACCACAACTAATTGATCAAGTACAAGCGAGTCAGCACTCACTTTATCAGAACTTGCTTTGGTATCTACCATATTCTAAACCTTCTTGAATAATAGGAATATTTTAAACCTAGCACTTAAAAAGTATATTGTAAAGAGTGTTTTTTGACAGTAGTTTTGATTTAAGGTAAATTGTAGTTATATATGCCGATACTAGAATTCATATTAGACATTGTCTTTACAATTCTTGCTGTAATTGGATTATTTGGATTCCTACAATTATTTGAAATTTATAAGAATTATAGAGAAGATATTAAGGTTTGGCCTCCAACTCCAACAAAAACTTTTCATCAGGTTATATTTCCTATAGAAAATAATAATTCAATTGAAGAGATGGAGATGTTCTTTAGATCATTACATGCAATGTATGATATGGACTCTCGAAATCAAGTTACTTTTGAAGTCCACTCCAAATCAGGAAAATTAAATTTTTATATGGTATCTAATGATAGTATTTTCTCATTAATAAGATCTTCATTAGAAGCAAGGTTTCCTGGTGTTAACTTTATTACAGTAGAAGATCCGTTCAAGGACCTAGATGATAAATGGACCAAGAAACATACCAAATACACTGACTTTAAATGCGCAGAGTTTACTTATAACAACGCTGAAATAGATGGTATAAAAGTAAGTAATGATCTTCTTCCTTCTTTGTCATGGAGATCGATTCAAAGAGATGCTAACGCCCCTACATCTGATCCAGTTAATATGATCTTATCAAGTATGGAAGAGTTGGTTGAAGGAGAATATGCAATATTCCAATTAATATTTAGAGGTAAATCTTTAGATTCGAAAGAAGAAAAGAAATACAAAACAGAATTAGACAAAGTTAAAACTCAACTTGCAACCAATTCTGTCACAGATCAATCAGGGTCAGCTCTTACAGACGAGGAAAAAAAGATATTAAACGAAATTCAAAGAAAGAGAAATTCAGATCTTTATGCAGTTAAAATAAGATATGGCTATTTTGTTGAAAAAGATGATATAAAGCCAAAAGTACCTTGGATCTCTATTCCAATTTCATACTTAAAACAATTCAATACTCCTTACCAATCATTTATAATAACAACCCCTTATAGCTACACTGGTGAAGATAAATACCCAATTTTTCATTACTTGAATTTTTTTGAACCTAAGAAACAATCAATAGAATTTAATGAAAAACGCTATACAACAATGAAACAATCAACCATTGATCCATATTTATCAATGTTGGATGTTAAAGACAATCTTGAAGGATACTACCGTAAGAAGCAATTTTATGTAGCACTTCTAAACAGAGAATTCAAGTATGGTGCAAAAGTAATCAATATGGATGTAGATTCATTATCTTGTCTTTTGCATTTCCCAATCACTAACGAAAAGAACAACGTAGTTTCTAAACTACAAAACTTAGCAAATGAAACATCCACACAAAACCCAGCCAGCTGGTCAACACCTCCAGCAAATCTACCTTTTTAATACTCATATATTTCAAGTCATGGGTTTTGTTTTGTGTTTTTTATTATTAGCAATGTTGGTTAATATTAAGCAAATCGATTGTAATAATTGTATTATTTTAAACCCTAAGATAATTGTTATAACTCCAGATAATATAAAATTACCTAGTCAAAGTCAGAGCTGTCCCACTAAACACGGGACAGCTTTCTTTGTCCCAAAATACCTAAACAAACCTCTTCTCTGTTGCACA
>JAYUKV010000082.1:0-3351 GCA_043764135.1 bacterium
ACAACTTTTTTTCTTAAATCATTACTATATCTCATAAATTTAAGACAGTATAGTTTATTAAAATTAATTGTCCAGTTGTGTTATGGGTTAGCTATAAATACAAAACTAAGTTTCAAAGGCGGAACTTTATTATACTTTGCTTATAATTTGAATAGATTTAGTACTGATTTGGATTTTAATCTAATAGAAGAAATTAATGATCTCAATGAATTAGAAAAATGTTTTGAAGGTTTGAAAATTAAAGAAAAACATCAAAAATCTAATACTATATTTTATTTACTAAGTTATGGAGATCATGAAATGAATATAAAAATAGAAATAAGCAAAAGTGATTACCCAGATGAATATAAAACTATTAACTTATTTGGGATTTCTATGTTAACATTGGCTGAAAATTGCATTTCTGCTCATAAACTATGTGCAATTTTGAATAGAAATGTAATTGCAAACAGAGACTTATTTGATACTTACTTTTTGCTAACAAATAATTGGGATATTAAAGAAGAGATTATTCAATTGATAATGGGAGTTGGATTAAAAGAGTATTATATTAAATTAATAGATGCTCTTGAGAAATATCCTAATAAAAATATTTTGAATGGACTAGGTGAAGTATTATCTGAGAGCCAAAAAGATTGGGTAAAATCAAAGTTACTACAACAATTAATTAGTGAGTTAAAAATCAGAATATAATATTGCTTATATCTTGACAATGACCCACATTTCCTAGATAATTCTAGTATGTCAGAAGTCTCTCAAAATTTAGAAGATAGAGTAAGTATTAAGATACTTGAAAATGAAATGCAGTCGTCATACCTCAAGTATGCAATGTCTGTAATTGTCTCGCGTGCTTTGCCAGATGTAAGAGATGGTCTAAAACCAGTGCATAGAAGAATAATCTATACAATGACTAATCTTGGTTTAACACCTGGAGCTAAGTATCGTAAGTCAGCTCTAGTAGTTGGAGATGTATTGGGTAAATATCACCCTCATGGAGATTTGTCAGTATATAATGCTATGGTTAGAATGGCTCAAGAATTCTCTCTTAGATATCCACTTGTTGATGGACAAGGAAACTTTGGTTCGATCGATGGTGATGGTGCTGCTGCATATAGGTATACAGAGGTTAGATTAAATAAGCCCGCTCAATACTTGGTTCAAGATCTACATAAAGATACTGTAGATTTTGTAGATAACTATGATGGGTCAACTAGAGAGCCTACTGTACTTCCTAACTTATTACCTAATTTACTTCTAAATGGTGTTACAGGTATTGCTGTAGGAATGGCAACCAATATTCCACCGCATAATGCTCAAGAAATCATTGGTGCTGTTAAATTACTTATTAACAACCCTGAGGCAACAATTGATGATATGCTTGAGATTATCAAAGGTCCAGATTTTCCAACTGCTGGAATAGCGCTTTATTCTGAATCAATGAAAGATGCTTATAGAACTGGGCTTGGTAGAGTAACAATAAAATCTAAAGCAGATATTACTGATGATACTATAATAATCAGTGAGATTCCTTACGAAGTGAATAAGGCTGATACATTGATGAAAATTGCTGAACTGATAAAAGATAAAAAACTTGAAGGTATTAGAGACATCAGAGACGAGTCTAATAAAGATGGTATTAGAGTAGTTATAGAAACTAAGAGAGATGCAGTGCCAGAAGTGGTCCTTAACAACATCTACAAGATGACTGACCTGCAGAAGAACTTTAGTTACAACATGCTTGCTCTAATAAACAGAGGAAGACAACCAAAGTTACTTAATGTTAGGGAGATTTTAGTTGAGTTTATTACACATAGAACTGAAGTTGTAAGAAGAAGAACACAATTTGATCTTAATGGAGCTGAGGCAGAAAAGCATATTCTTGATGGATTGAAAATAGCTTTGGATTTTATTGATGAAGTTGTGGCTTTGATTAGAGGGTCAAAAGATAAAGCAGAAGCAGCCTCAAAATTAATCAAGAGATTTAAACTTTCAGACAAACAAGCAGAAGCAATATTAATGATGAGATTACAAACATTAACTGGTCTTGATAAGAATAAAATTCTTGATCAATTAGCAGCTTTGTTAAAACTGATTGAATCTTTAACAAATATACTTAATAATCCTGAAGTATTTAAGGAATTGTTATTATCAGAATTAACAATGCTTGAAGAGAAATTACCAAAAGGCAGAAGAACTGTAATCGATTATGATTCATCATCTGACTACACTAATGAAGATTTGATTCCTAATGATCAAGTTTATATGCAATATACTTCTCAACAGTACTTTAAATTATTGGATGTAAATGATTTTAGGTCCCAAGGAAGAGGAGGTAAAGGTGTGATAAGCTTTAATGCCAAGGATGATGATTATGTAACATTCTCATCTGTATGTAACATGCATGATCATATCTTAGTCTTTACTAACAAAGGAAGGGTTTATAAAGATAGAATTTTCTCAATGCCAGCTGGTTCTAGAGTTGGTAAAGGTCAGAATTTAGTTAACTACTTTAAGTTACAACCTGAAGAAAAGATTACAGTTCTATTTACTTTAACAAAAGAAGAGGTTGAGTTAGAAGATGCTTACTTGTTATTTGCGCTTTCAAATGGTGAGATTAAAAAGACTCATTTAAATGAATACAAGAATGTAAACAAGAATGGAAAGCTTGCAATGAGAATTGATGATGATCAACAACTTGTAAATGTTGCACTATCAACTTCAAAAGAAGATAATGTTGTACTTGTAGGATCCAATGGTAGATGTGCAATTATTAATATTAATAAGATTAACTCCAAAGGACGTGTAACAGGAGGTGTTAAAGGTATCAATCTAAGTAAAAAAGATAATTTGGTCACTATGCAGATTTCAAGATTCGAATTTGCCGAAGGTAATGAAGAAGAGCAAGAAGCATTAATTGAAGATGAGACTCAATTGAACAAATACCCAGCACTATTATGTTTGTCTGAAAATGGATTTGGTAAAATGTCTTACTTAGGTCTTTATAGAACAGTAGGAAGAGGATCAAAAGGTGTTTACACATTTAAACAATCTTCAAAGACTGGACCTTTAATATTTTCACAAATTGTATATGGTGATGAAGAAAATATTTTAATCACAACCAAGAATGGAATCTCGATGAAGACAGAATTTTCTGAGTTAGGTCATTTGGGTAGAAATACATCTGGTAAAAAAATGATAAAGATAGATCCGAAGGACGGAGTAGCATCAGCATCAGTATTTAAATAAACACCCAAAAAGCTACCCATTACCCACAAATATGTGGGTATCTTTATTAAATCAAATAAATCTCTCATTTGTTTTGCATAAAACAATTTATGCAAAATTCAATAA
>JAYUKV010000083.1:0-11474 GCA_043764135.1 bacterium
TAACTTTGTCTTTGCAATTACACTTAATACAAAATATATCCTCATGAATATTCATGAGGATAATATTATTGATCTATTTGATTTAAGCAATGCCAAAAATAGATTATAATTTAGAATCAATAGTTAAATTTATAATGAATATATCGAATAAAAGGATCATAATTTACATTTTAGTAATATCTTTAATTGAATTTTTTATAGTTTTTATATTCTAATCGTGAACTACTCAAGGGCTAAAGACCGCTTGAGCTTCTTGGATCATTTCGACGTAACTCCTTAGGTGTTGCCACGGTCGTCTATCAGAGGTCGATCACCAAGATTCCTGCTTATGCTTGTGTTCCTACAAGCATTGAAATACCTTTAGCTAAAATGTTAATAGCAGCGTTGGTATCTCGGTCGTGGTGTTTGCCACAACAAGTACATGTCCAATCTCGGTCTTTCAGACTGAGATTTTTGTTAATTAAAGCACATTGCGAACAGGTTTTAGAACTAGGGTAGAATCTATCAATTTTAATAATATTTCTTCCATACCATTTTGATTTGTATTCTAGTTGTCTTTTTACTTCTCCAAAACTTGAGTCATGGATAGATTTAGCTAATTTATGGTTTTTAACCATTCCTTTGGTGTTTAAGTCTTCAATTACTATTGTGTCATATTTTCTTATGATATTTGTTGTAGCTTTATGGATATGGTCTTGTCTTCTGTTTTTTATTTTTGAATGATATTTTGCTACTCTGATTGTAACTTTTTTAATGTTGTTTGATTTTACTGCGTAAAATTTAGGTTTACCTTTGTTTGTGAATACTTGTTTACCATCTCTGAGATGTGGTTTTTTTGGAGCTACTTTGAGAAGTCTTGATAGCTTTTGTTGGAAAAATATTAACTTCTTTTGGTATTTGTAGATTGCTTTAGGGTTTCCTGTTTTTTGTCCATCACTGGTTTCAAAGGTATCTTTGATACCTATGTCAATTCCAACTTGTTTATTGGTTTTTGGTAATTCTTGAATTTCTTTTTCTACTGTAATACTAACATGATAAGTATCATCAGAATTATGGACTAAAATTGCAAACTTAATTTCTCCTTCTATTGGTCTATGATCAATAAGTTCTATTCCTTCTCTGAATTTAGGGATTAATATTTTGCATTTGCTTGATTTACTAATTTTAATTGTATTACCTTGTTTCTCATCATCATATTTAATCTCTACAGATTGTGGCACTCTAAAAGAATTAGATTGGCTCTTTGAGTGGTAGACTGGCAAGCCAGTCTTGCCCTTAAAGAAGTCGTTGTAAGCTCCATCTAAGGATTTTAAGGCAAACTGTAAAGTTTGACTATTAACTTCTTTGAGCCAACCTGTATCAATATCTTGTTTAAGCATAGTTAGATCTCTTGCTTGATCGTAATAGTTAATGTACTTCTTTGACTCACCTTCTCCATTTTCTTCAAGTTGTTTGTTACTTCTGTAATTTAAGTGTCTTTTGTTTAGGAAGTAATTATACAAAAACCTTACTGCTCCACAATGTTTATTGAGGAGTATTGCTTGTAATCTAGTAGGGTTTAAAGCAAATTTGTAAGTGTATAATTCCACCCTTTTCTCAACTCGTTGAGAAAGGGAACCCTGTAATTGTTTTGACATAATAATATTATGCTGTAATAAATTAACAGTATAATCTAATTACATATTTGTCAAATGAATACACAAAACAAATCAAAATATCATCATGGATCAAGTTCAAAGTATCTTTGTAAAATACATTTAATATTTGCCACAAAATACAGAAAACAACTCCTAAGGGGAGTTATTGAAGAAGATATGAAACAAATTCTTTTTGAAATCAG
Organism: bacterium; assembly: GCA_043764135.1. GTDB lineage: Bacteria > Patescibacteriota > JACMRA01 > JACMRA01 > JACMRA01 > JAYUKV01. Next base: position 1,841 of record JAYUKV010000083.1, read on the forward strand.
TCAAGACTCAGATTTTACAATTGATGTAATGGAACCCTCACCTAATTTCAAACAGTCATACCTCCTTGGTTTAAAATCAGGAAACCTGAAGTGAATCAGATATTGATCATATTCATATTCTTATAGACTATCCACCTAAATTATCAATTTGTTCTATAGTTAAGTCACCCTCAACTTTTTTCAAAAGTTCAGGGAAACCCAACCAAGCGCCTAAAGGCTATATCGACAAGAAGAATCTATCAGAAACACGAAGTGTTTCTAAAGAAACAATATTGGAAAGAAAATACTATCTTGTCGGATGGCTATTTTGTTTGTACAACTCGTGATACTTATACTGATACTATCAAGAAATATATTGAACAAAAAGGTTAATGTAGAAGCTACGCTGTGCTTTACATCCACCCCGCTCTCTGAGACAAGGTGGTTTTACAGCACGGAAGATAAAAAAGCCCTTGACAAGTTTTTTTTATTTTCATAATAATCTGAACAGAATTAATTTTTAATTCCCTATGTCAAACACTAAAGTAACTAAAACAGTATTTATTGCTCAAGTCGCAGAGAAGGCTGGAGTATCTCAAGCTTCAACTGAAAAGTTCTTAAACTCAATGATTGAAGTTATTGAATCAAACTTAAAGAACGATAATCCAGTAGCAATTACAGGATTTGGAACATTTAAGAGAACTACAAGAAAAGCTAGAAAAGGAATCAACCCAAAAACTCAAGAAAAAATGCAAATCCCTGAATCAACTTCAGTAAACTTTAAGCCAGGTAAAACTCTTAAAGAAGCAGTTTCTAAGAAGAAGAAATAAACTTTTAACAATTTATTGTAATAAGTTAAAGTATTGTTGTTAGAGAATATCGAACTAAAACAATCAATAACAATAGCGCCATTTATGGCGCTATTGTTATTGATTGAAAACCCTTACAAGAATTAATGCTTCCAGGTTATTTTGATTTTTTCAGCTTCAAATCTTTCAAGTATACGAAAGTTTATATCTTCCTGAACTTGTGTAAAGACATCATAGTGCTCATCTTCAATCAAATAAACATATTGTAGTTCATTACCCAAACCAGTCATTTTCATAAAACTAATTCTTTTAAGAATTGCAGATTCGTTAGCATCAATTGCTTGAACTATTATCTCTCTGGCTTTCTTTGTTTTTAATAAAGTTGTATTACTATCAAGAACTAAATCTACGAGTACACGCCGTGCTCTAATTTTACGTAGATTTCTGACTCTTGCAGATGTTAAGTCTCTGTTAGATACTATTAACTCATCACCGTCTAATAATGAAATTCTAGTTGACTTAAGTCCGATTTTTTTTACTGTTCCTGTAAACTCTGCCAAAATTATTTGATCCCCAGGTTTGAATGGTTGATCTATGTAGATTGTAAACGCTGCAAAAACATCTCCCAATATGTTTTGTACAGCAAAGGCAATTGCAATCGATGAAACACCTAATACCCCTACAATTGCACTTATATTCCAACCCAAGATCTGTGCAACCATTATAAAAACAAAAACATATGTAAATATTCCTACAAATGTTTGTACCATTTGAACAAAAGCTTCATCTGTTTTTTCTGTTACACCCTCTACAGAATCATATTTGCCTGGTGAAGCAAGACTTGATTGTACAAACCATGATAAAACATCTTTAATGAACCCAATTGAGTAGTAACCACAGATCACCACAAATATTGGGTAAAAAACACTATTACCTACTCCATTTAATTCTTTGATCACTGTACCAACAAAATATAGCGTGGCAGATATATAAAATGGATTACCTATTCTGTTGATCTGATCGATTAGAAGATCTAAAACCTTAATTTTTTTATTTGAAGCGAATTTTTTGATGGTGATAAGGATTCTAAATTTTATGAATTTGATTGTTTGTAAGATAATAAGAGTAAGTAGGATGATCAATATAATCATCCCAACTTTTAGACCTATAAACTTTAATTCATAATTCAAGATTGGACTCAAAAATTTGAATAAATTAGAAAGAATATTTCCTATCTGTTCAAAATTCATGTCTATATTTTACCATTAAAACAAAGTTTTGACAATTATAGCTTATCGTAATAGGTTTATAAGGATTATGAAATACAAATTTGCCTATAAACTAGGGCATAACAAAGATTTATCTTTGAATGAATTTATTGCGATCAGCAACGATAAAGACTATGCAATAAATGACAGCTATATTTTTTCAAACACTGAAATTGATGTAAATTATTCAGGTTCGTTAATATTTAAATCAATCATACATAAAGGTTATCCAAACCTTCCTAAAAAAATAGGATTTGTTACCTCTTTAAATAAGAAAATGATAATAGATAAGCTTAAGGCATTAGGTGCAAAAAAAATTCTATTATCCGAAAAACTTCCTAATATAGGCCAGTTTAAGTATGTAAAAAATTGGTTTGTTGATTATGGGGAATATTTATTAGAGATAACTGAGTTTTTTGATCAAGAGCTATGGTCCAAACTTGATATGGGCCTTCCTTCTAAAGACATGAAACGTGGTATAATAAATCTAAAATTAGCTCGTTCAATGAATAATTTTACTTCTTATAGAAATATACATGATCCATTTGCAGGTCTAGGTAGAAACGCTTTTGCAAGTTATGACCATGAAAAAGTATTCATTTTATCAGATATAGATGAAAAATGTGAAAAGGAGATAGATTTAAATCTGAGTTATGTACAAAAAAATCTACACCTTACTGCTAAAATTCAAAAAGTATACACCTCAGATGCATTAAAAATTCAAAATGAATTTGGTTCTGATTTTGCAATTGTAACTGAAGGGTATTTAACAGATGCTGCCAATGCAGAATTATACATAAATCAAGCTGAAAAAAGAGTATGGGAAATAAGAGATTTTTGGCTTCCAATTCTTGAAAGATGGTCAATGATTGAAGGTTTAAAAGAAGTTATATTAACTCTTCCAGTATTCATCATAGGCAAGGATGAAAAGATCTGGGATATAAAAAGAGATCTTAAAAAGACCTTTACGCATGTACCATTTATTAATTCTGACTACATCATATATAAAAGAAAAAATAGCCGTATTGGACATATGGTTGTAAAACTTACCAAATAAGTATTTTTTGTAGATAATTAAGTTGTATTGTATACTTAACTAAACGATGAATAACATAAATAAAAATATAAAGAAGAACGTGCATTTTTTAGTACTTGTTCTTGGTATAGTTTTCTTTATAACCTTTACTTTTTTAAAGGCTAATATTCGTACAATCTCAGTTACTGAACAATCGGTACTTAACAGAGTAAATACTTTTAGGAGGAATTCTAATCTTGGAGAGTTAAAAATAAATAAGTTACTAGCTACAGCAGCTAAAAATAAAGCAATAGATATGAAAATGTCTAACTATTTTTCTCATAGCTCGCCAAACAACATAAAGTGGAATGATTTTATTATAAACAAAGGCTATCATTATATTATTGCCGGAGAAAATCTAGCCCGAGGATATTTTACGCCTGATGAATTAATAAAAGATTGGTTAAATTCCGAAAAGCATAAGGAAAATATAATATATCCAGAATTTACCGAAACTGGAATTGCAATAGTAGAATCAGAGACTATGGGTGTTATAATCGTGCAATTATTCGCTAAACCAATTGAATAAATAATAACAGTTTATAATATTACTATTTTATAGAAATTAGGAATTACCAAAAAACTAAGATAAAAAAATATAGCCCAGTGATTAACTGGGCTAATTAGACTAATTACTTAGCCGCGACCTTCGATTTTGTTTTGATGAAACCTTTGGTCTGAATGTTCGTATCAGATACTTCGCTTACACTTATTTCAGAGTTATCAGCTTGTACTTCAACGATTTCGGATGGGTTAGTTTCAACTGCAATTTCGTCAGTAATAGGTTGAACTTGCAAAACTTCATCAGCTTTGTCAGTTGCAACTTCTTCAGAAGTGGTCAAAACCTCAGCAACAGGTGCTTCAGCTTCGACAACTTCAGTAGCGACCAGCTCTTCATTCGAAGGCTTAGCCTTAGTAAGAGCTTTTGCTTTGTCTAGCAATGCAAGAGCTGTTATTTTTAGGCTGTTCAATTTGGATTGAGCTTTTCCTTGGTAGGAAGTAAGATCAATACGTCGAACTGCAGCTTCCAAATCATTTAGGTCTGATCTCACTGAGTTAAACTCAGCTACAGGTAGCTGACCGCTATTTACCATGTTTGTCACAGAAATACCTGTAACAATACCCAGTAAAAGCGCATTCTGATGAGATGCAGCTGTTACCCAAAGGAGAGTAACTAGCGCAGTCTTAGAAAGGGTTTTAAAGGAGTAATTACCGAGCACGGCGTCTTTTTCTTTCACATCTCGACTCTCGAAGAATTTAATTACACCATAACCTGGCGCAAGAACACTCCCCAAGGGTAGCAATGCAGCAATTGCTGCGATGCTTGCGATTTGCGTATCTGAAAAAGTCACTTTTTGTTCAGTCATTTTTAACTTCCCTAATTGATTCATTCTGGACCTTTTATAATTTGCCATGAAAAACATAAAATGTCAAATTATAGTATGTAACAGTGATATTAAAACAAGGATTCATGGAAAATAGATAATAAATACACACCCTAATGGGTGTATATTTATTGTTTTTAGGCAACATCTTGGCCTTTGTGTAATTCATCTTGTAGAACTTTTAATTCTTCGAATTTACCATCTGCTGCTAATCTCGATTGTCTAGACCATGTTACTGGGTTATGAATCGAATAATTAGATCCAGCTTCAGCTAAAATCTTTCTTAAATTCTCTACATCAGAATTAGCAAGATCTTCATAAGTCATGATTTCATTGTTATGCAATAATTTTTCAATTGCAGGTCCAATTCCTTCAATCTTTTTTAGATCATCAGCTTTTTTATCTGAAGTTACTTCTACTTTTTTAGGAGCTGAAGCTTCTTCTTTAACTTCTGCAACCTTAGGAGTTTGAACAACTTCTTCAATAGCTTCAATTACCTCATCTTTTGATTCGATGTGATTTTCTGAAGTTTTTACAATTTTAGAGGTAGTTTCTTCTTTTGGTGCAGTGATTTTTGCCTTTGGTTTTGATTCAACTTTAGATTCTGTTGGTGTGTATTTAGCACCTTCAACAGTTGCTACAATAACTTTAAAACCTTCGATATCAGAAATAGCGATTTCAGAAATCATCTTTCTGTTAATCTTAAGCTCAGATTTGTTTAATAATCCAGCGAATCTAGAATAGTTAAGTTCAGATCCAATAAAGTCTAATGCTCCATTGATTCTTTGAATCCATAACTGTCTAAAATCTCTCTTTCTTAACTTTCTTGATGCATAAGCATTATCGTCAGCTTTTAATAGTCTTTGTTTTGCTAATCTAAAAGTAGATTTTCCTTTCGCATTGAAACCCTTTGCTCTTTTGAGTAAGTAATTCCTTCTTTTACTTGCGGCAGTACCTCTTTTAACTCTAGACATATTACATTACTGATTTATATTTATTAAAAGCTTTACCAAGAACTGAGTTCTTTTTTGCTTTTAATTTACGTGTTCTAGATTTCTTAATCAATCTGTGGTTGTCATTAATTCTGTTAACAATAAGTTTTCCAGTTTTTTTGTCACCACCATTAGTGATCTTGATTCTTTTAACTACGCCTTTTCTTGTTTTAGCACGCATTTTTTTGATAGCCATATATGATTCTATTTATATTTAGTTTCAGTGTAGGCTGTGTGCTTTTTAAGGATTGGGTTGTACTTTTTAAGCACTAACTTCTTTCCTGGAGTAGCAGTTTTACCTGTACCTTTTGATTTATTCTTTACATATCTATGCATAACTTTTTTGCCATTGGCATCAGTTTCAACAGAGACAAGTAAGATTTTAGTTTTTTGCCAAGCCATACTTATTTAATAATATTAGTATTAGTTGTTTCTTTATCATCTTCTTTTACAATAACTTGAGCTGAAGCGGATTCAAACCCTTCATTGTAAGCAGAGACTAGAGTTTGCAGTACTAATTCAACAGCTTTTGTTGAGTTTGTATTAATACATACAGTAGACTTAAGATCATCAGGCAAGAAAACAGTTGAGGTATTAGTAAGTGCAATAACTGGAACGCCTAGTTTTTGAGCTTCTTTGATTGCGACTTTGTTTTCGTCAGCATCAAGCACAATTACAGCGCCAGGTCTATTACTTTTCATTGGTACAAGTCCGTCAAAAATAGCTCTTAATTTATCAAGTTGTCTATTAATAGACAATTGTTCGTTACGAGCTAATTTTGAGAAGAACTCTGTATTGGTTACAATTTTTTCCTTTTTCTCTTTATCCTTAAGAGTTTTTCGGATTGTTGACCAGTTTGTTAGAGTTCCACCTAACCAACGATTATTCACATAAGGCATTGGCAAAGTAAATGTTGTTGAAACACCTTGCACAAGAGGGCTTACATGTTTGGAAGTACCTACTAATAGAACTTGTCTTTTCTTTGAACCTAATCTTTTTAGGGTTTCAATGGAATTTTCAATAGCAGTATTTGTTTGAGAGAGATCTATCAAACAAAGTCCTTTTGAAAACCCATAAACTTTTGATCTTAACCTAGGGTTAAGTTTACTCTTTCTGTTACCACGATGGGCACCAACTTGGAATAAACTCATTAAGCTAATTTGATTGGTATTCATAATCGTTTTGGGTTTTGTGTTTGAATAAATTATTCAACAGATACAGTTGCACCTGCTGCAGATAATGCATTCTTTAATTTTTCAGCTTCATCCTTAGATACATTTTCAGCAACTACGAATGGAGCAGATTCTACTTTAGTTTTTGCATCTCCTAAACCTAGGTTTAAGATTGTTTTAACTTCTTTGATTACTGAAATTTTCTTGTCAGCTGGTACATCAGTTACTTTAACAGTAAATTCAGTTTTCTCAGCAACAGCTTCAGCAGCAGCAGCCGGAGCTCCTGCAGCAGCAACTGCAACTGGAGCAGCAGCGCTAACTCCAAAAGTTTCTTCGATAGCTGTTACTAATTCAGCAGCTTCGATAAGAGTTAATTCTTTTAATTGATCGATGATTGTGTTTACTTTAGACATATTAATATATTATAATTTAATAGTTTAAGATAATGTTTTAGAGTATGCGTTAACACCTCTAGCAACAGAAGCTGGAATTTCTTTAACAGAAATAGCAATCTTGGCTGTAATTGAGTTGATAGCTCCAGCAATTTTTGCCAATGATTCTTCTTTCGTTGAAACATTAGACAATTGAATTGTTTGAGCTCTATTATAAAATTCACCATTTACAACAGAACCTAAAATTGAAATACTATCAGAATACTCTTTAAGTACTTTTGTGATAATTTTAGGAACCGTTACTTCATCAGAATTGTTTCCATCAAGTAAGTAAGAGACATAAGTCGGACCTACTAGCTTTGGAGCACCTTCAAAAGTTTTGTTGATTAATGTGTTTTTAATAACTTGTACTTTAACTCCAGAATTTCTTAGTTCTCTTCTCATAGATGTGTTAGACACAGAATTTAAAGATGACTGAGAATCTTTTGTTGTAAGTAAAACTACAGCTTTTTGACTTGCTATCTCCGAGTTAAGTTCAGCAAATATTGCTTCCTTTTTAATTCTTGTGATAGCCATAATCTTAATTATTTTTTTCAAGGTAACTATGAGATTTTATTTTTTCTCTTGCAGGAGCCAAATATGAGTTAACATAATTGAATTTCAAAACACTTAAATGTTTCTCCGACAGTCTTAGAACCTTGTATCATTAATTACTTTATAATTCTAAATTGTCAATTAATTTTTGACATTTTTTGACATTTTTTACTCAACATACTATAAACTATTTTAGTTTAGTTTGTATTCAATACACATTGAGGCTCAAATGGCTAAAACAATTAAGTTTGTTGATCATGAACACTGGCGCGAATTCAAAAATTCTTGCGCTCGTTTCATGAGAAGTATAGATCCTGTATTTATGAGTGAGAAAGCTCAACATATTTTTCCGGATAAAAATTCAAGTCGCGAAGGTTTCTACTCAATACCTATGGTTGCGATGATGATTAGTCTTGGATTTGAAAATCTGGACACTTTGAATAACATCGAACACACTATTGGTGAAAAAAAAGTAGAAAAAATTTACTTCTACTTTTTATCCCTTCAAATTGACAGAGATAAAATCCTTACAACAGTAATGGGTAACTGGTCTAAGTGCCCACCAATCCTTCGTGAACTATTTCAGAAATACAATCCTAGTTTGCATTTTGCAAACAGTCCCTACAATCCAGATATCAAAAATATGGAAGATGAATTTGAATGCGAATCAACATTTCAAGATGATACGCCTGTAAATCTAACTCAATGGGATGTCGCTTTTTCCAAATTTATCCTTCAATACATGGATGAATTCAAAGGGCTAAAATCTAACCTTGATATTAAGGCTCACTTTGTTAATGGACAATGTAATAATCACTTTCTCCTTAATGGCCGAGCGCAAAAAGTAAATGGAACACAATTTACAGCTCACTGCAATCTGGTTAAAAAGTATGCTTTGAAAAACAAAACTCTTTTTGATTTCAAAGGTGATCGGATTTTTTACAATGAGTATTTAGTAGTTCTGCAGGGTATTCTAATTCTTTTCCCATATGAAGAGTCAGTATTAACTCAGTTCGCAAATAATGAGATGGAAGCTTTTAAAAACCCCACTTCTAAAAAGGAAAAATTAGTAGCACCTACTGAATCTCAAATCCCAGATTCATCCAAACCTGATCATGACTTGAATGTTGGAATTCCAAAAAACTATATCGAGGCAAAGCAGAGACAGTTAAACGAAGAAAGTCCAGACCAAAATCTAAAACCCAGTAAAGCTCTAACTCAGCTTGAAATAGGAATTGTGGACATCTTGGCTGAGTCAATACAACTAGACAAAACCCAAGTCAGACTACTCAAAGAAACATTAACTAGTATGCCAGTTTTGGAATACTTTTTGAGTAAACTTTAACAACGGTTAGTTAAATCTTCTTATTTAAGAAGATATTTTTTTATTAAATTTTGGCCAATTATGTAGAATTCTAGTCTCTAAAGAAACAAAATATAGTCCATATTCAGACAGTTACGATACGATGTTATCAGTTAATATTGTTATTAATTGGCAGCTTTGCCTAAGTTCTATTGACAAAAAACTAAATTTTTTACTATTCTTACTATATCAACTAAGGAAGTGTGGCCGAGTGGTTGAAGGCAACAGTCTTGAAAACTGTCAGGTGATGAGCCTCGCGAGTTCGAATCTCGCCGCTTCCTCCATCATAAATAATCCCTAATCGGGATTATTTTTGTTATCTATATACTTTATTTATTCATAAAGCAGAGCACTTTCCTAATTAACAAAAATATGATAAAATGACAAAAAATCACAATCGTAAAGCCGCGATCTCCGATTCAATGGTTGACTTGTCCTAACGTTTGTGAATTAAGAGTGTTGTATATTATATGCAACTTATCCAATAGTCACTTGACAACTCAACCAAAAAAAAAAACAATCCAAACAGTTATCTTTTCAAGTCAATTTAACAAATTCATAAAATAACTATTTTAATAATTTATTATTAAGCAACTTAAATGAGT
>JAYUKV010000084.1:0-11461 GCA_043764135.1 bacterium
ATTCATGAAGCTAGTATTAGAATATTCATCCACGATTACAACAAAAAAATAGCACTAAAACTTAATTATAAGTTTTAGGTGCTATTTGAGGAACGACCACAAATTGTAAGTGCATATTAACAAGAAATATAACTATGTAACTTTTTGGGATTTTGGAGTAAAACTGAAATATGAAAAGTAAGTATTAATCGCTCAATTATTATGTTTTAAATCTTAAATATAACTTATTTTAATTCTTTGCATCTAATATTAGTTTCAATAAAATTTTAACATGTTGAGGTTTGTTCTTAAGTTATAAAATTTACTAATTTGCAAAAATTAAGAATTTAAATTAAACTACAATAAATTAAAAATAACTAAAACTAAAACAAAAAATGAAAAATATAATATTCATAATTAGTATTTTAAATACATTCGTTGATATAATGATTACATTTTTTCTTGTTTACTTTACTCTGATAGGATTAGCGGGAGTTGTAGCAGTATTCAAAAAACGTAAATACAATGAAACTGACGATTTTAAATCATTCAAATTCATAATTTGTGCAAATAATGAAGAGCTTGTTATTGAAGATTGTATTGAAAGTATCTTCGCTCAGAAATACATTCCGTCAAAGACATCAATACTAATTATAAATGATAACTCTATTGATAATACAGAATTAAAAATAAAAAAGTACTCAAAATTTGAAAACATTGATATTCTTTCAAGGGTTTCTAAAAATGAAGGGAAACAATATGCTTTAAAATATGCTTTTGATTTTTTAAAAAGAAAAGAAGACCAATCTGATTTTTATGTTTTTTTAGATGCAGATAACATTTTGGATTCTAATTATTTGAAGAATTTAAATAAACAAATTCATTTTTCGTCCGATGTTGCTATTCAAAGTAATGTTCAAGTCAAAAACCCTGATGATAACTTGTTAACTAACACTATTAAATATTTAGTTGTTACTTCAGCAGGTATGTATTTTCTAGGAAGGAAACAACTAGGTTTATCAACAACTTTATACGGAAATGGTTTTGCAATATCTAGAAATGTCATTGAAAGAATCCCTTTTAAAATGGAAAGTGTAACAGAGGACCTTGAGTATAGTGTTTTACTTTTACTAAATGATGTTAAAATTGGTTATTGCCATGATTCGATAACATATGATGAAAAACCAACTAATGCAAGAGTTTCGACTATTCAAAGAGAAAGGTGGATGAGGGGCCACTTTTGGGTTACTAAGAATTATATTTATCGAATTTTCAAATCTATATTTAATCTTAAATTAGTCTGGTCAAAAATTGATTACTTGATATACCTAGTTTTTCCATTTAGAACACTTGTATTGGTTTACTTATTATATAATCCAATTTCAGCATTGATTTTTGGTCCAGAAGGAAGTTCGCTTATATTTAAATTTGAATATACAATTATCTTTTTCTTAATCGTTTCTTTGGTTTATAATTTAATGGAAATAATAATTGCTCTAAAATCTGGTTTGAATATATGGCAAATTACCAAAGCAATTTTGTATAACCAAGTACACTCTATTGATTGGTTTATTGCAACTCAATTTGGATTTTTTAGATCAGGAAATCAATTATGGGGCAATTCAAAAACACATCATTTCAGAAATGTAAAAAAATAATTATATTATGTATAATAAAATAAAACAAAAAATAACAAAAAAATTTTTAGTCTTAACAATAACATTTGTTATATTAATCGGAAGTTTAACAACTTTAGTATATTCCTTGTATAACTATTATGATACAGTATCAAATGTATCAAATGAGATAGATAAAGTCGAACAAATTCTGACACAACCAGAATCAACAGTTCCAATATCCATTCCAGTTGGTTCACAACAACCTACAACATTAACTCCTCAGCCTTTACCCAAGACTGAACAACCAATATCAGCTAATTATGTTGGGATTATAAATATTCCAAAATTTAAAGAAAAACAAGCTGTGAGATATGGAGTTAGCGATGAAGACTTTAAATATACGATGGGTCATTATGATATAACTGGAGTACCGGAAGAAGGGAGGCAGATATTTGTGGTAGGTCACAACAATCAAATATTAAGAAATTCTGAAAAAATGTTGAATGGTGATATTGTGGAGTTTAAGACTCGAAAAGGTTTGTTTAAATATCAGGTTTATGATCGAAAAATTGTAGACAAAGATGATATCGGTGTTGTAACTGGTTCAGGTAATGAAGGTGAAGTTTTGGTGTTAATGACTTGTTTTCCTATTAATTATTATTATTCAGATGCCCCTCAAAGATTCCTAGTTTATGCAAAAAAAATTGCAGATTAGAAAATAAAATTAAGTTTTGACACAATAGTTAAAGTAAGATAAAATATATTAAATAAAAAACAAAAACAAATACGAAATATGAAAAAAATAAGCTTTGTATTGCCTATTTACAATGAAGAAGGTAATATTCCCAAATTATGGAAAGAGTTACAGGATTTAGAAAGTAAAATAAGAGGTTATAAATGTGAATTTATATTTATAAATGATTGTAGTAAGGATAATTCTATAAATTTATTAAATGAAATATTTAAAAGCAATCAGGGCAAAGTCCTAATTAGATCATTTAGTAGAAATTATGGTCATCAAATCGCTGTTTCTGCAGGGCAAGATATTGCTTTAGGTGACGCAGTGATTATAATGGACACTGATCTTCAAGATCCTCCATTGGTTTGTCTAGATTTAATAAAAAGTTGGGAAGAGGGGTATGATATTGTGTATGCCCAAAGAAGAAAATACAAAACCAACTTTATGAAAGAAGTAAGTGCTTTTATATTTTATAGATTGTTAGCAATGATTTCAGAAGTAAAAATTCCAGTTGATACTGGTGACTTTAGGTTAATTTCTAAGAGGGTTAATGATGAAATGAAAAAGTATAAAGAAAAGTCTAAATTCCTTAGAGGAATTAGTTGTTTGGTAGGCTTTAATACTACTGCAGTTCAGTTTGATAGGCAAGAAAGATATGCTGGCAAGCCTGGATACACATTTATAAAAAGTCTTAAACTGGCTTTAGATGGTATTACTGGTTTTTCCACAGTTCCTCTTAAATTGATCAACTATGTTGGTGTAATTGTTGCAAGTTTAAGTTTTCTTTTTGGTATTATTCAGTTAATTTCCTCTTTATTATTTAGGGATTCAGTCCCTGGATGGGCTAGTATTGTAGTAATAATAACATTTTTAGGAGGAATTCAAATTACAATGATTGGTATTGTTGGTCTTTACATAAGTAGAATCTACACAGAAGCATTGGATAGACCGTTGTATACAGTTGACTTCGATCTAAATGAAGGAAGTAATCAGTTATATACAGGGGTTTTAAAAAATAAAGACACCGCTCATATAAATCTCGAAACTAATAGTGAGATAATGTTAAAGGTTGATTCGTTCAAGTTTAAACATAATTCTGAATTAATAAATAAGTCTATATAAATATGCTAAAAAGTTATAATACTTTTTTAATTTTTATTTCTCTTTTAATTTTAAGTATTATTGGTTTTATCAATCCATCGTTTGGTTATAATATCGAAAAAAGACTAAGTTATAGTGGAATCACCATTCCAAACTCTGTTGTTAAAATAAAACTTAAATCACAAACTCTTACCACTTGGAGCAAAAATGATGGAACATTTACTTTCTCTTCATTTATTGAAAATGAGATTCCCAATAAAATTAATATTGAAGTTAACAATTTCAAAAATGAAAATATTAAAGATGAAGTGTTTGTGGACATTCCAGAAAAGTATAATGTTAATACTACAAACCATTTAAAAATCATTAGCGCATCAATTTGTGATGGAATTAATATTTCTAAGACTAACCCCAATATTGATGTTGTATTGGAAATAATAGATGGAAAAGAAAAAAAATATGTTTTAGATAACAATCAATTTAGTTTTCAAGAAAATTTTGAAGTGCCATTGATATTTAACACGAGAACTGTTGTTAACATAAACTCAATGTTTAAAGGCAAAATTCAAAACCAATCAATAGTTTTGGAGAACAATAATCGATGCGACTAAATTAACACATTATTTTGCAAAGAGTAGAAGAATATTTATGTGGTATTTGATTAGTTTAGTTATTATTTGCCAAAACAAGTACAACTTGTAAAAATCTCATAAATGTTAACCCAAGAAAAAAAATATCTAACAATTAGAAAGTTAGCTGTAAGTATAATTGTATTTTTTGTATTGTTAGGTGGTTTTATCTATCAAGATATAAATCCACTAAATCTTTGGCTAAAACAAGCAAATACTAACATTCTAGCAAGTGCGAAACCTGAACTTTTTGAAATAAAGCTAAATCTTAATGATCTTGGTTTAAAAATGTTAGCCTTTGAAGACCTTTCAAATATTTATCCAACCCAAAAATGTTATTTAAATGCAACTTTTACAAATGAAGAATTAGCAAACTCAAACTCTTCTGATGATCAAGATTTTGACAATGATGGTCTGAATAATTCCAAAGAAATGATTTACAACGCTAATCCAAAACAAAAACAAACTCAACCAAATCTAGATGACAACATTCAATATATTGATTCCAAAAGTCCTTACAACTCTAGACAAATTAATAAAACTAAAAATTTTTATATTTCTACACAAATAGCTGGTGAGCAAGGGGAGAAAATTGAAAGTGATCTTAATAGATTATGTGAACAAGGATATTGGTTTTTTGATATTTATAATAATGAACGACTGTATCAACCAACTGAACTTAAGATAAATGAAAACCCTGTTAAAACTACTTTTGATTATTTTTCCAACAAGGAAATAGAGTTAATAAAAAATAGAGAGCTAGATATATTTCTCAAGATTGGCACCAAAAACCCAACTATATACAAACAAGAAATCGATCAGTTAAATCAAAAATTATCTGAAATAAATGAATTTGTTATAGAACCGAAAAATTCAAATAAGTTTTTAAGTCTGTACGATTTTTATAATAAAATGTTAGAGATTTACAAAACTGAATCCCTACCAACCCAAATAGATAAGTATAAAGAAGTTTTATATATAATAAAAAATTTAAATTAGAATATGGCTAATCAAAAATATATTTTTGTAACAGGTGGTGTGGTTTCCGGCATTGGAAAGGGTATTTGCGCGGCTGCAATTGGAAATCTACTAAAATCATCGGGTATCATCGTAGATGCTCTTAAAATGGACCCGTATTTAAACGTCGATCCTGGAACGATGTCTCCTTATGAACACGGTGAAGTTTATGTCTTGGCGGATGGTAAAGAAACAGATCTTGATCTTGGAAATTATGAAAGGTTTATGGATGTAAACTTAGACAATATCTCTTCTACTTCATCGGGTGTCATTTATTCTGAGATAATCAAGAAAGAACGAGAAGGAGCATATCTAGGTAAAACCGTTCAAATTATACCACATGTTACAGACCATATTCAAGATAAATTTGCTTACAAAAAAGAAGGAACTGAAGTGAAGATTATCGAGATTGGTGGTTCAACTGGTGATATAGAAGCTCAAGTTTTTTTGGAGTCGCTACGACAGTTTAGAGTTTTAAAACCAAACCGAGTATTGCATGTGCATTTGGGATATATTCCTTTTTTGTCAGCAGTGGGTGAGTATAAAAGCAAGCCAATGCAAAATTCTATCAAAGAATTACTTGGAATGGGTCTTCAACCAGATCTTGTATTCTTAAGATATGAAAAAAAAGAAGATCTGGATATACCAACCCAATTAATGGAGAAAATTGCATTATATTGTAATGTAGAGCCAGAATCAGTTTTAAAAATGCCAGACTTAAAAAGTATATATCAATCACCTAAACATTTGTTAAACAATACTAAACTTTTAAGTAGTTTGTCACAGTTTGTAGGTAAAGAGCTGAAACCTGAACTTTCTGAATTTTTTGAAAATGCAGATATCGTTTATGATAAAAAAATTAATATCGCATTAATAGCAAAATACTCTGGTTTGTGTGATAGTTATTCATCAATAATAGAATCTCTCAAAATAGCAGCGCGGTATAACAATTGTTGCGTCAATATCTCAATAATTGATTCTGAAACAGAAGATTTGTTGGATAAAATGAGTTCTTATGATGGATTTATTGTTCCTGGCGGGTTTGGTAAAAGAGGTTTAGAGCAAAAAATCAAGGCAATTGAATGGATAAGAATAAACAAAAAACCTTTTTTAGGAATATGTCTTGGGCTTCAGATGGCTGTGGTTGAATTTGCCAGAGATGTAGTAGGTTTAAAAAATGCGACATCAAGAGAAATTAATGATAATGGCGTTGAAAGTGATCTTATCATTGATTATATGCCAGATCAGATAAATCAAAAGATAATGGGAGGGACAATGAGACTTGGTACATATAAATGTACTTTAAATGATTCCTCATTGGCTTTTTCAATGTATAAAACAAGTACAATTTTTGAAAGGCATCGTCATAGATTAGAGGTCCAGAATAAATTTGTACCCGATTTAGAAGCTTGTGGTATGATTGTAAGTGGTAAACATTCAATTGGTGAATCTTTTTTGGTTGAAGTTGTGGAGCTAAAGAAAGAATTACATCCTTACTTCATTGCAATTCAGTCTCACCCGGAATTCTTATCTCGACCAGACAAGCCTCATCCATTATTCAATGGATTAATCCAAGCTTGCATCAAATAAATTATTAGCCTTATTTATTGATAAGGCTAATGTTGTTAAATAGGAAAAGCTTCTACAACTTCATCATACTCGTTGTATCTTCCAACTTGTATAATCCTCAATTCGAAACCAGCTTGAAGAAGATTTTTATTGATTACTAAGATGTTGTTCGGGACTTTGATAAAAGCCAATTGAACTTCATTCATCTTAATTCTGCAAGATTTATTCCCTTTGACCCAAGTAGAAATTAACGTTTTATTAATTAAAGTACACACCTCTTGATACATTTTCATGTCGAGAATAATAGGATTTTCTTCAATTTCTGCCCTAGATTTAAATCCAAAGTCCTGATTAGTTGCATTTGGTTCTTGCATTGTAGTTACCTAATAAACTTGCTTGATAATTTGTTAGATACTCTAATACATATTATCTGTCAAGATTTTGATCCTAATTTATACTACTAAAACAACTTTTTTGTGAGGTATTATGTGTTTATTTACGAGAGCTTCTTGACAATTACAATTACCATATCTATTATTAATTTAAACACAGTGTAGGGGTATAGTTTAGTGGTAAAATGGAGGTCTCCAAAACCTTAGTTGTGGGTTCGATTCCTACTACCCCTGCCAATCATGACTTTAGCAAAATCACAAATTCTTATTTTAAAAATTTTTCTTTTTTGTTGTTTTGCTAAAATCGTGCTACAAAAAAAAGCCGCTCAAACATGGCTATTTTTTTTGCTAGACTTATTAACAAAAATATGTTAGGACTAAAATTATAATTTTATGGCAGGTAAAACAAAGAAAACTCAAGACATTGAAGAATTAAATAACGACCCCCAGATGGGGACGGAAGTAAGTATAGAATCTCTTCCTAAGTACAAAACAAGACTGATAGAAGGAAATCTTACTGAATTAGAAGATACTTTCGAATTAAACCCATACGACAGAGTAACTGAAAAAAGACCTATTATCGAGGTGAAAAACTTGGTTAAACTTTATGGTAATTTTTTAGCTGTTGATACTTTAAACTTCTTTGTTAAAAAAGGGGAAATATTCGGTATCCTAGGTCCCAATGGAGCAGGTAAAACTACCACAATGGAAATCATGGAGACAGTAATAAAAAAAACTGCTGGAGATGTTAAAATCGATGGTTTGGATGTTGATGCTTATCCTTTTGAAATTAAAAAAAGAATAGGAGTACAGCTTCAATCAAATGGATTCTTTCAAGAGCTTAACTTGATTGAACTTATTGAGTTATATTCTGATATTTATAACGTAGATATTGACCCAATTAAAGTTCTAGACTCAATCTCTTTGGTAGATAAAGCAAAAAATACAATAGAGCAACTCTCTAAAGGCCAGCAACAAAGATTCTCACTTGCAATCAGTATTATTTCCAACCCAAAAATAGTATTCTTAGACGAGCCAACCACAGGTTTGGACCCTCAGGCAAGAAGAGTTATTTGGCAATTAATCAGAGAGTTAAAGAACCAAGGAACAACAATTGTTCTTACAACACATTATATGGAAGAAGCGGAAGCTTTATGCGATAGAATAGCAATTATGGACTCAGGTAAGATACTTGAAATAAATACTGTTAAAGGATTTGTAGAAAAACTTCTTCTAAAAGGATTCCATAGAGAGGTAACAAAATACTCTGCAACTTTAGAAGATGTGTTTATTGATTTAACAGGTAAGAATTTAAGAGATTAACATATGAACAATATATTTATAAGACAATTAAAAGGGTTTTTTCTTGCTACTCTCAAGATTCAACTTCGTAATCCTGTGATATTAATCCTTGGATTTATTTTACCAATAATGATTATTTTTGGATATTCGTATGTGGTAAATAACAATTTTTCAAAAATTAGAGTAGGCTATGTTTCAAAGCAAACAACCCATTACAAGAAAGCAGTTGAATACTTAAATCAAAATAATAGAACCTTTGAACTTAAAGAATCTTCTTCAGAATTAGAATTAAACATCGCTTTAACTAATGATCAAATCGATACAAAGTTGTGGTACTCATCATCTGGTAATCCTTATATTTTTGTAGTTTCAAAAGATAGTAATAATCTGAAAAATAAACTATTAGAAATTGTATTAACAAATGAAATAAATACTCAACTCTTAAAAGATCAATCCTTAGATGACAAGATTAGAACTAAAGTTCAATCAAATCTAGTTACAACTAAAATAGGTGAGTTACTTGAACCGCTACTTCCAGTTTTGCTTTCATTTGCAATTCTTGTTTGTTGCGTGAGCATGGGGGATCTTAATATTTTTAATAAAAAAGACAATATTGCATTACGCAGATTGTTTGCAGCGCCATCAATGCCAATTACTTACTTGTTAGGTCAATCATTTGCGAGAGTACTTTTCTGTTTGATACAGATTATGTTTATGTTTATTGTGATGATTATTTTGTTTGGTTATCAACCGCCTTCATTTATTAATATGGCGCAAATATTTTTGTTAGTAATCTTGGTTGTTTGTATATTTATACAACAAAACATTACTTTATCAGCAATTATAAAAAGTGGTAAGACACTTACAATTGTAAATTCAGTTATAATCGGTATTCAGTTTATATTAATAACTGGTCTTTTACCGATTAATAATCCTACAATATACACTAAGTTTATTATGGATATTTTACCATTTGGTGCGTTTACCAAAATAATTAATAATATAACTTCAGGAGGAATGTCACTAATTTCATGGTCTGTCACTCCTTCTATAATTATCCTTTTTGCTTGGTTTGCATTCTTATCATTTGTTGCTAAGAAAAGTTATCAGTTTAATAGAGACTAAAAAAATACACAATTGTGTATTTTTTTTGACTTAAACCTAATATGAGCCTACATTGATAATATATGAATAAAAGTGTTATTGATAGAGTTTATCAAACTTTAATGGACACCAAGTTAAAACTTGATAACACCAACACAAAATCAGCAATAAAAAAGTATTTTATCTCTCATGTACTGTCTCAATCTCCATTTGAATTTCAATCTGAGTTATTAGAACAAAACTTATTCTCAGTTTCTGCATATGGTTCACAGCTTGAAGCTTTTAAAACCGAAGTAGATTCTTACAAACTCCCAAATGGTTCAACAATAATTGTTCATCCTTTTTTGCCTATCAATTGTGTAGATTATTTAGTATCTAAGGGCTTTGATATTATAAGTTCTGAGCTTGATTATGACACCTTATCTTTTAACAAAGATACTTTGAATAATAAAATTATAAACCGAGAGCCTAAGCTATATATTCACTTTACAATCAATCAATTGCTAAATGAAGTTACTGGTTTGGTAAAGGAATTTGAGGACTTGGAAATTCTTGTTGTTGATGATTCTAAATATTTCAACCAAGAGTTCTTTAGATTGATTGATTCAGTGAAGAAAATAAAATATATAAAGTTTCAAGATCTACCAATTAAATCAATAATACTAAAAAATATTTTTAACATAGATTATAATGCTGATAAAGTTTATTTTTGCTTAGATATAAGCCCTGAGCTTTTGGACCACACAAATAACAAAAGTTCGATATTAATAGATAATATATTATTAAATTTACTTGTTTATCAGCTAGATCAAACTTATAATTTAGGCTTAATAAGCAAAGTCAAAAATAGTTTCTTGTTTAATTGTAACCCAATAGAAAAAAATTCTCACAATCTTGAAGATATAATAAAATCACTAGACTCTACTCTTCTAAAGAGTATTGATGATGTGTGGTTTTTAATTTTTAATATTATTGAAGATGAAAATGTAATATATCCTACACAGTTAAAAAGTGATCTTGAAAAGCTTTTTTCAAAAAAAAGAATGTGTCTATCATTTCTACAATCTACTAATCTTAAATTCAATACACCTAAAAGTTATTTAGTTAGAGATTCTACTGCTTTACAGGTATATACCGACAATCCTAATCAATTATATCAAGTATTGATAAGCTCTGGATATCAGTTCTATAAATTACCTACAATTCATCCAATTTTTATAAGCTCTCTAACTTCGAATGAACAAGAGATTATTAATCAAACACTTATAACTTTGTTATAAATAATAATTTCTTGACATAAAAGTTAAATATGTAATTATATAGTTATTTACATTATGGTCAAGAAAAGTAAAGTTAATAAGAATTTAATTGATAATTCAAACCTTCAATTAGATGAACAACAAGAATCTGGAACAATAACTGATTCAGATATAAACACAATAGAAAGTAATAATTCTCAACTTCAGGAGTTAGATAATATAGAGTATATAGACCAAACACAAATTATTGATAAACCACAAAGACATGATCATAACCAACAAGATTTCAAGCCTCTTACAGATGAAAGAATTGGAAAATTTAAATTTGCTTTAGATTTTGCAAAAGGAGGTAATTTATTAATTTTCTTAAGTTTAATATTTTTAATCCTGACTGGTTTAATTAACTACAAGAATTTTTTTAATAATTATGAAACTATTGTACTTAATGAAATAAAAGATTTGTTATTTTGGACAAGATTTACATTAGCTAATTTTTTGATTGTTAGTTTTATTCTATTTATCTTTGGGATAGATCTTAATAAAGCAATAGAAGAAGAGAACAAATTTGTAATGTTACTTGTAATTATTTTATTTGTAATTACTGGATTTGCAGGTCAAAAAATATTTCTCAATTAAAAAAAAAGAAGATTATACACAGAGCTGTCCCACTAAACACGGGACAGCTTTCTTTGTCCCAAAATACCTAAACAAACCTCTTCTCTGTTGCACAAAGACCGAATGGTCTTTGTGG
>JAYUKV010000085.1:0-3257 GCA_043764135.1 bacterium
TTTTTAACTTTGTCTTTGCAATTACACTTAATACAAAATATATCCTCATGAATATTCATGAGGATAATATTATTGATCTATTTGATTTAAGCAATGCCTGATTTTTTACCTTTTGGTGTAAATCTTACTAAATATGATTTATCGTCATAACTGTTAATCAATCAATCTATCTATCCAACCCCAACACAGTGCCATGTCTATAGCCTCTGGGTGCTTGATCGTCGGTATTCCAGAATTAACTTTGTAATATCTCAACCATATTCCAGTTAATTGGGTGTGATTTTCTTTTAACCATTGATAGAATTGTTTGGAATCTTCAAAACTTATAACAGGCAGACCTTTGTGAGTTAACATATATGTAAGTAATAAAATAAAAATCCACTATCATCAAATAGTGGTTGTTTCGTAATAGAATACATTAAGTATTGTACTTGATCTTGGTAAGGAAGGTAATAGGATCAGACAGGATCTGAGGCTCCACATTGCATGTGCTAAGAACAAGAGAATAACAATCATCTCTCAACTCTAGATCAAAGATATAATCAATTGATTGTACAAGTTGGAATGTTTTGATGTCTCTTGTGTGTCCAATGGACTTCTCAATTTCAGTAAAGTAAACAGGTTGGAACAAACCCAAAGGATAAGAATGGTTGCAAACTACAGTGTAACCAAACTTTGCACCTTCTGTAACAATCCTGGCTTCAACATCCTTTATAGCAACCAACGAACCACCAATTGAATCAAAAGGAATTGAAGCAATTGGCGTGTTAGAAGTTTTTAAAGTTTTGAGTTTTTTCCAACTTACAAAGGGTTTTTGGGATACTAGTGTCAATGGTCCTTGATTCTTCTCAACTAATTTTCGTGCAGCTACCATTAAGCATCTCCTTGAATTACAAAAATTCAACAATTACTGTAAGACTTTTAATATAATTTACTGATCTGTCAACTAATACTCCTTAAAAAGGGTCTAACATTCCGCCAACATCCTAAAAGTAATTGTAACCATCTTCAAGAATCTTATGCCATTATATCTTTTTCTTTTAACGAATAGAATCGTATTGTCGAAGTCAATATTTTAAACCTAAAGCAGTTCCAATAACTGTCATAAAAATACGCCCCTTGTTTAGTGGGGCATATGTTGTTTGTTGATAAAGATGATTATAAGTTTGTGACTCTACTTAATTTTCATAAGTCTCATCAAAAATCGCAACAAGAAGTAGCAAACTGAGCCTTGGATCAATGTAGCTGCGAGTGCAAATACAGTAAATATCGTTGGTGTGACATAAGCAAGTTCATTACAATAGTCATCAACCTCCTTATCATTAGCTGGTGTATCCTGTATACCAATCCAACGATTGGAGGGAGTCTTTTTGGTTTTTCTTGCTTCCTGACATGCAGGACTGGTAGCCTGCTGAGTAGTGTAAAAAACAAACCCACCGCCAAAAAGTAGAGAAAGAGACAGAATAACAGTTGCAGCTTTTTTCATGATGATAGATATAAGAGTCCAGCAAATCTAATTAATCACACAAATCTTTAATGGTCAATTATGCTGGTTCCTCTATTTCTTCAATAAATCCATATAACTATATAATAAAAGTTGATTAACAAAATTGATCCCAAGCCTTTTTTGGTTATTCTTTTTTAGTGTTGCAGATGAATTAAACAGGTTCAAAACATGTAATTACTTCTTCCAATAATCAAATACAGTAAGATCAAAGCTTTCAAAAAACTCTTTAAGTGAATTCTGGAAGGTAGTAAATACTTTTTTGGAGATATGTCTGTGTTTGTGATTGATGATTACATCTTTATACATTGATATATACTCATCTCCATAATCAACTGATTGATAATCATTAAAGGTTTGAAGGGCGTTTTTAGCCATATTATCCAAGATATCTGGATTTTCGATAAGTCTGATAATCCCTTCTGTAATATCACTATTAGCTAGATAAAGACCATTAATTCCGTCTTTTAAAATATATGAGTATGCGTTATCATTAATTGTAACAAGCGGCAATGAGAAAGAAATCGCTTCTAGGGCAGTGGTTGGCAGTACTTCTGTAATTGAAGTATTAAGATAGAATTTAGAAACAGAAGAAATGACAGCTAAATCAGTGTAGTTATAAGAACCGAAGAGTAATACTTTATGCTCAAGTTTGTTATCATATATATACTCTAACAATTCTGGTTTGATAGGACCATCCCCTAGGATAATCAATCTTAACTTGGGATATGTTGTAAATAGAGGGGTCACCTGCTCTATTGTATTAATGAGATTTTTCTCTTTAGCTATACGCCCAAAGGTCAATATATTATAACTATGCTCCAAAAGATGCTCTTCAATAAATCGGTAAGGTTTGTGCTTTGATGTTTCTTCTATGGTCTTAGGAATGTATATATTAGGCAGTGAGTACATCTTGGTTTTAACACCTATATCTTCTAAGTAATTACTTATCTTGTTAGATAGTACAACTACCCCATCAGAATAATCGCATATAAACTTGGAATAGTTACGAATAAACAGCTTGTAACCTGGAATATTAAAGTATCCATAAGACTCTAAATAAGTATGATAAGTGTGGACAACTGGAATTTTTAGTTGCTGTCCGATCATGATTGTATCTTGCCCTCCCATTATTGTATCATGAGAGTGTAATATTGTGACTTTATGGTCTTTAAGAAATTGCAATATTTTATTATCATTGTAAGTTATAGTCAATCTCAAATCTTTACTCATTAATTGAGGAGCAGCAGCAGAAGGGAGTGGATATACATAATCTGGATATTCTACACCTGGCACCTTAGGTGTAATTACAACAACATTTATACCTTTGCTAATCAAAGCAAGTTCAAGATTCTTTACACACACAGCGACTCCATTCATATTAGGCGGGTAGGAGTTAGTAATTATTCCAACAGTCATGATATATATTATTACTTATATAATAACAAAAAATGACAGATTGGTCAATTTTTGAATGAACCTATTGAATTAGTTTTTACTCGTAATAATCAAACATAAATGTAGTTTTCGAAATATTGTGAAAGTTCCAGTTTTAATGATTTGGTAACTACGTAGAATTAAATAATAAGTTATAAAAAATAAGTATTAATTATTAACCCAAACTTAAGAACCTATTTTCTTTTATTTAATCAACAAAAAATACTCCAATTTTCTTTTTAAATTTAGTTGATTTAATTAATACATAACAGTGATAATAATTACTTGACAAGAGCTGTTTTTTATGGTATATTTA
>JAYUKV010000086.1:0-3251 GCA_043764135.1 bacterium
AACTTTTTTTCTTAAATCATTACTATATCTCATAAATTTAAGACAGTATAGTTGATTAAAATTAATTGTCCAGTTGTGTTATGGGTTAGCTATAAGTTAATTAAAACCATTACACCAGACCCTTTGCGGTCTGGTTACTTTTTTAACTTAAAAATATAAAAATCTAAGATATTATTAGCCTAAAGTATTAAATTTGAATTAATATTTATTTAATCATTAGACCTCTTTGATAATTAACAATAAGTACGATAAAATCACAATAAATCTCAAATACAATACGGCAATTTTAGATTTATTTATTGATTTATCGTGGTTATTCTGAATTAGGGAAGTGGTGCATTGTCTATTTCTTGACTATTATCAAATCAGTAAATAGTATTTAAATTAGGTGAAAACCTTTCAATTCTTCAATCTGAGGTTTATTAATGGAAGCTAACAACAATCTTCAAGATCTGAGTCACGTCCGTATAAACACACCTTCAGGTGGTATGGTTCTTCTTCTAAATGATGGAGCTATTATTACTGCTGAAGACCGAGCGATGCTTCAAGCGCTTCACTCCCGTAATCCAAAAGGAGTTGAAGAGCACCTCAAAACCTTAGCAAGTAAGGGGTCAGGACAGTTAATGGCTTCCTATTACGTAGGGTATAATCACAAGAGCATTGGTGATTGCGGCTTTGGAACCTTATTTATTGAAGGTGTAAGCATGTTATGTGCAAAAGCAATTCAAGACTCTATGCTCTACAATGGTCAAGAATGCTCGACAAGGTATATTGATTTTTCATCTCAGCCGTTTTTTGATTCATTGGACTATAAGTTGCAAGATAATATCCTAACTTCCAAGCTACGACAATTTTATCTAGATAACTTTGATAATCTAGTTGAACACTTGATTTCTCAAAACCCATCTCAAGACGATCCTAACACCCCCCAGTACAAGACCTATCTCAAAGCAATTAAAGCAAGGGCTTTTGACGTTATGAGAGGATTCTTGCCTGCAGGAGCCACTACTAATATGGCTTGGACTGGTAATTTGAGACAGTTTGCGGACCATTTAGTTGTGCTACGTAATCATCCTTTGTTAGAGGTGAGAGAGACTGGCGAAATATGTAGACAAGTTCTTAATGAAGGATATACAAATTCTTTTGGACAAAAGAAATACTTAAAAAGCGAAGAATACTACCATAACTTTTACAATAAAAGTTATTATCTTGAAGCTGCAAAAATTCGTAATTTTCTCGGATACACCTCAGAAGATAATTATGTTGCGGTAGTTAATGAAGGTATTGACGAAGAGGCGCTTAAAGAGTTCTTCAATGATTCAATCATGAACAGACCAGCAAAAACTGAATTACCTAAAAAAGTAGGTATCTGCGGGACTAATTCTTACTATTTTGAATTAGATTTTGGATCTTTTCGAGATATTCAAAGACATCGTTCTGTAGTTCAGCAAATGCCTCTACTCGAAACAAGTTGTGGCTTTGAAGAGTGGTATTTAGATTCGCTTCCTGATTCTATAATCCAAGAAGCAATTGAGTTACTCCAGGATTGTGAGACAATAATCGACAATCTTGTTAACAATGGCTATCTCGATCGATTCAATGCTCAATATCTTATTCCCATGGGGTATAAGGTACCAGTCTGGTTGAGCGGAGACTTACCCTCTTTGATTTATATCACTGAGATCAGATCATCCAATACTGTACACCCAACACTTCAGGTAAAAGCGCAAGAATTAGGACAAATTATTGCGAGTCGTTACAATATCCCTATATATTGTGACGGAGAACTAAACAAGTTCGACACAAAACGAGGTTCTCAAGATATTGTCGAAAAATAGAATAATAATTAAATCTTAAACAACATTCACTCTTTATTAAAGAGTGATTTTTATTTTGTTTTTTATTAAATTCTTATATTAATTTAGATTAGTAATATAAGAAAAAAAATTTAAAATAAATAGCTAAATTAATTAGCTATTTTTTGTTGGATTATTTTACAACCAAGTTTTTGCGGTTTGCTTTGGATTCTGTTGTCATCATATTAGCTGTTGTTAACCATTGCATTACTGCATTGTGCCGAATTTCATCATTAATTAAATTAAATGCTGGTTCTACATCATACTGAGATTCAGTTTCAAACATATCTTCGTCAATTATATTATTGAGTACATAAATTGAAGATTTTTTAAAAAGTAAATCTAATAAGATGTTTGCAGATGAATAATAGATTGCACCTGATACTGAAGTATTTTCATCTTGAGGGTAAAAGTAAAAAATGGAATATGATGTTCCAATATTGGTTACACTACGGCTCAAAAAAAGTGTTGGGAAAAAACTAAAAACATCGCTAAAATACTTTTCTACATTAACAAAAAACAAAAATGGGGATTTGAGTTTTTGTTCGAATGTAAATTTTTTGAAGTAAAATTTTAGTTTGACTTTAAAATCATTACCACCATTCAATTGTTTATCTTCAACTACAACTCGATCAATTCCCATCGAATTATTGTGAGTACCTGCCGCATGATTAACATCGTTACCAATTCCTAATAGTTTGCGGAATGGTGAATTAACAACGCGAGCAGGGGCAGATGCTCCGAAGTGAACTTGGGGATCATTAATAAATTCAAAATTAGGAATTACATCATCATCGAATTGTTGTGGTCCGAACCAAATCAAACCATTAACTACTCGATAAAATGGTAAGTCGAAGAAACATTTGTTCTTGACTCCATTGAGATTCCCTAACCCATCGAATTGTTGAACATGGAATGGGCATTGGACTTTGGTATCGTTATCAACCAATGATCCCCGACTCAGCGATCCACCTAGATGAGGACAAACATCAGATAGAATGTTTACGTTTTTATCTTTGCTGACCCAAATTACATAGGGTTTTGTTTGTATTGTTAGTTTGTGAGGTTTATTGTCATCATAATCTTCAATGTGTCCTATCAAAAATGGATAAACTGACATTTTGTAATTTTTCCTGATTATAATTGGACTTTGTATCCAATTTTTACTTATCATAATCCAAAAAAATAGTCAAAAAAATAATGACCAAAAACTATAGTGTTTTGATCATTTTGAGAATATATAGCTAAGCACAGTCCCAACTTTACAATCTACTCAAAAATTAATCCACCATTTATCACCAGAGCTGTCCCACTAAACACGGGACAGCTTTCTTTGTCCCAAAATACCTAAACAAACCTCTTCTCTGTTGCACAAAGACCGAATGGTCTTTGTGG
>JAYUKV010000087.1:0-3247 GCA_043764135.1 bacterium
ACCACAAAGACCATTCGGTCTTTGTGCAACAGAGAAGAGGTTTGTTTAGGTATTTTGGGACAAAGAAAGCTGTCCCGTGTTTAGTGGGACAGCTCTGAATCAAAACGGGTTTTATTTTTTAGTTAAAATTTAAGGGTTATATAAAACTTGTAAATAACAACTATTTAAAATATACTAATGCCAACAAATCAACAAAAACAAAAATAAAAGAATGTCTGAAAAAGCTAAAGGATTTAAAAGAAATGATCACACAACTTCCAATGTAGAAGCATCAAGAGACCAAGATCCAGCTGAAGCCAAAAAAAGTGAGGCTATTCAAATTGCGGTTCATAGCGGATCTATCATTGAACCGTTGCTTTTGGTTATTAATGGTATGAGGATCACAGTAAAAGATGGAGTTGCAACTATTGAAACATATAACAAAGGAGTAGAACATAGTGGGTCAAAAGGTCAAACTGTAATAGGTAGTGTGGTTGTTGGTGATGGTGCTGTGGTTAATGGCAATATTTCTCAATCTAGTACAAATAGAGCACCTGATACTAAATCAACAAGACCAAATCCAACAGAAAATACTAAACAAGAGATTTCAAATAAAAATTCTGCTAACCCAAATCAAGTAATCGAGAACCCAAACAATACCCCTAATCAAGATATACCAACACCTTATTTAGAAACTCCTGCCAATTCAGAACAAATTGAAAAATCAGAAAATGCAGATGAGATAAGAGCTCAAATTATAAAAAACGAAATTCTTATAGATTCTTACTCTAATCCAGAAGCAATGATAAGAGAAACGGAAAACGCTTTTGAACAGGAGGTCGAAGATTTGCAAAAAGAGTATAGTGAAGCACTACTAAGCGCAACTTCTTGGGAAGGAGTGAGGGAAGTATTGGATTCTATTTATGAACGTAGAGATAAAGCTCTAAATGAAAAAAATAAGTTTATATCACAACTTCAATCCCTTAGGTCTAAACCTCAAGAATCAGTTGAAAATGAGAGAATAGAAGAAGGTCAAGATGACCTAACAAATGAAGAGAATTTTCCATACAATCAAAGACCACCAAAAAGATTATTTGATCGAATTAAAGGAGGCTTTAAAAAGGTAAATAGTGCTATAAGAGCAGTGGTTACATATCCTAACAGACCTATAAAATTTGAAAAATTTGTAAATCATGATGGTAAACAATACTGGGATGATTCTACATTTGATAAAATTAAAAATTCTGTTAGAAGGCTAACTGGAAGAGCAAAAGGTTTTGAATATGATGAATTAAACAATGCTATCAATGACCAGCAAGAGATGGGTGTTGATGATACTTTAATAGACGATCAATTTATTCAAGATGATAATTATCAATTTGAAGATGAAGGAACAGAATCAAGACCAACAACAGAAACACAACCCCCTCAAACTCCCTTAAATCCTGATCAATCATCAGATAATGCTCAAAATCCAACTACAGAACAAACCAAAAATCAAACTAAGGATCATTCTAAAGCCCAAACCAAGGATCAACCGCTTGATAATCCAGACTCTCAAGAATCATCATCATTCAAACCTGCAAGCGAATATAATGAATATGTACCTGAATTCAATGAAGGTGACAATAATTTCACTGAATTAACCAAGGAACATACAAAACTAAGTGATAATTTAGAAAAACTAATTGCAAACAAACCTAACTTAATAAAGAGTCAAAATGAAAGATTAAAAAAATTTCAACAAGACTTAGCAGTTAAAAATACTCCTGACGCAGAAAGAAAAGAAAAACTTAAAGCGTTTCAAGCAACTCTTGTCATGGAATCAGACAAAATAGAAAAAGATATAACAAAAGTACAAGAATCGCTAGATAAATTAACGGATAAAATAGCAGACAAAATTCAACAAAACACCAACACTCTAAAAGACTATTTAGACAATAGAAGAGAAGAGATTATAAACACAAATGATTTATCAGAGTTATTAAAGATTCAAAATAGATATGATGATGGCAAATACGAGACTCCTAACGAATTAATTGGATTAATTGAGAATTTATCTAATGCAATTGATCCTATAACTGGGGAAAGACTGGAAGATATTGACCCTAAAATAGTTGAAAAATTGAATGATTTTAATAAAACCAGCAATTTTGCTCTCGATGCACAATTTGAAGCTCAGTCTGTATTAAGACAGAAGATTGAGACACTTAGCAAGCCTTTTGCTCTTGAGAATTTTACTTCATACGCAGATAAAGACGGTGTTATAATGAAACGTGGTAATTACACCCTTATGTCAGTCGAAGGAAAACTCATTGCAAGATTCCAAAAAGGAAATGATGAACCAATTGATATGACACAAGAATCTGGCGATTTGGATATCGATGAAAAAGGAAGATTGGTATTTAGGCAAGGCTATGAGTATAACAAAGGTGCTAGGCCAGTATTTTGGATTAATAATGTACAAGAAGAATTTTTCAAATTAGCTAATCAAAAAGCCGTAACAAGACTTGAAAAGTACAAAGACATTGATAAATACTTAGCTGAAGACATTCAACCAACAGCTGAACAAACAACTGTAAGCTAAACTTTATAGCTTAAGTAAGGTATAATACTTAAGCTTGTCTATATTTCAATACATTGACCGATCAAATCAATAAGAGTCTCATACCGAGACTTATTAAGTTTTGATAAGTTAACATACCTTACTTGTACATGTGATGATGAAATAAAGAGTTTTGATTGATACATTTTAAAACCTTCCATAAATCCAAGAAAAAGAGTTTTTTCTTTAAAGATAGTTTTATCTAGTTTTGACTTTTCTGTAAAATAAAAAATCGGCTTTTCTTGAAAGCAGAAGAAAGGTTCATTCCATTTGCTTCTTATCTCCAGATAAGGATATTTCTTTTTTATTATATTCGTTAATAAAAATGCAAGATCTAAATTCTTATCTAACTTTATCTTATCTAGTATTATTTCTTTTTCATTATTTTCCATTTGACGGAATTGATAGTTTGCAAGTTTGGACTAGTTGTCAAAGTATTTTTTAAACAGGTTTTTTTTAATTAAAACTTAAGTTTTTAAGAATTAAAATTGATTTGCTTTTATTAAAACCTTATATAGATATATTTTATAGTAATTACGAACTTATAAATTATTAATTTTCTTATAATTATAGCTAACCCATAACACAACTGGACAATTAATTTTAATCAACTATACTGTCTTAAATTTATGAGATATAGTAATGATTTAAGAAAAAAAGTTG
>JAYUKV010000088.1:0-3237 GCA_043764135.1 bacterium
TTGTTTGATAAGGATAGGTGTGTGAACATATGAATTTCGCACCTATCTTTATCTTTATATATTTTTAGTGAAATTTACTCACAATTTGGGTTTTAAAAATATAAAAACAATGCGACAAAAGAAAAACACCAGAACCACTATAGGTTCTGGTGTAGAATTTTGTACTAATTTAGATTAGTCCGCAAAGAGTTTCTTGTACTTTTTTATCAAAAGCCATGATTTGTTCAGGGGTTGGATTAATTGCTTTAATTAATCTCTCAAAAACTTCTTGAGAAATTTTGTTTGCATCCAACAATTGATAATACTCATCTGTTTTTGCTGAATAAATAATTCAATTTCTTTATCTACAGTTTTTGTGATCATTTTTAACTCTCCTTTGAATTGAGTCTATTAATTTCATAGCAAGCATACTGTTTTAAGTCAAAAGATTTTTCCGATTTACCTGGTATTTGATCGCTATTTCTAACATCGTTCAAATTTACTTCGATTTCTGCGATTTTTACTAACATTTCTATGTAATTCTCTTTGCTCGTTCAGTACACTTCATTTATCAAGGTATAAAAAATACTTTAAAATTTAAAGAGATTAGTTATAAACATCTAGTTCATTACATTCTAATAATAATATTTTTGTTTATAATTATTGTAATTTCTAGTTACAGAATTTATGAATTTTCGTTAACAATTGATAATGAAATAATTAGAGCTTTAATTAACTTCAGTAATTTTGTTCTTTGTTATCTTTTAATCCAACATAACGGATTGTTAATGAAACCTGATGAGAAGTTATGGATTGTAAGATAAAAGAATCCTGAAAGGGATTCTTTTGAGTTTGTAAATTATTATTTAATTTTTAGTTTTTTTCTACTATCCTTGAAAATATTTATTTTGTCCCAAAATTCAAATTAGTTATTAAACGA
The DNA here is from genome assembly GCA_043764135.1 of bacterium. Taxonomy (GTDB): domain Bacteria; phylum Patescibacteriota; class JACMRA01; order JACMRA01; family JACMRA01; genus JAYUKV01. The sequence goes on from JAYUKV010000088.1 coordinate 920, forward strand.
TTAGTATTTACTAAATATTAATTTTGTCCCAAAAACTCACACACATTAATAATAATATTTATAAAATACTGATAATGTTGAAATAAATCATAAATTTTATTGTTGGAATTATAGTGGTATAATAACCATTCGAACATACCCCGCCTTTCAGGCACCCCTTTCAACCTTGAAAGGGGAATATATATTGAGACTTTGTGAATCAATTATGCATTTAATATATCAATCTAAACATTAAAATATTAACTACACCATTTTAATTAAAAGTATTAATTTAAGTGCAAAATCCCCCCTTTTTCAACCTTGAAAGGGCAATATAGAGTGGGATTTTGCGAATCTATAATGAATTTAATATATCTATCTAAACAATAAAATTTAAATATACCAATTCATTTAAAAACATTTAATCAACCCAAGAATTCCCCTTTCAAGGTTGAAAGGGGTGCCTGAAAGGCGGGGTATGTTCGAACGGCTGCTGATATAATAGTTCTCCCTTGAAACTACTATTAATATATACAAACACAATCCTAAAGATACATAAACATACTCTGTCATCTTATTGACAAATATGTAATATATTTTTAGGATTGGGTTATCAATGCTAATCATTGAGCCTACACGTTATGCCACATCTTCAAACACAACCTAACGCGAGACTCTTAAACAACATTGATGGTAATATCTGTAATGTCAAGATTGATAGATCTGTTTATAGTACAATATCTATCCTTTCAGACCTTACATATATCAAGTCCGAGTATATCTCTGGATTATTCTTAATTACATATATTGAACTTAAGAGTAATCCTATATACTTAGACATGTATATTGATAGATATATTAGAAGTAAACAACTTAAATTAATTAAGTTATTATTCTCTAACTCATATTCTAACCCATTAGAATTAACAGAATATGAAGATCTTCAAGATCAATATACAGAATTAAATATTAAAGAATTAACAGAAAAAAGTTCAAATTTTGATTTAAACTTACATTCAAATATTAATCCAAACCATCAAGACGTTGTAAAAGTATCACATATCGCACAATCAAGACAGAGTAATATCAACAATCAATTATCAGTTGAAACTGAAATAATTCCTGATATACAAAAAGATAAATTAAACAACATAAATTCTGACCCTACCCCTTCTCTATCCAATGATAAGAACAGACATTATGTAAAAATCCCTAACTCTATCTTCTCCCTTGGGCTAAAGCCCAAAGTCTTAGAATTCTATTGTCTATTGGCATATATCGCATATTCAGATATACATGCCAAGTTAAGTATAAGAGCATTAGTAAATTACTATAAACTCTTAACAAAAAGATCAATAGACAAAGACACTGTGAACTCATATCTCAACACCTTGATTAATCAAGGTGTTGTTGTTCGTAATTGTACATCAAGAGTCCACTTAATAGTAGGAATTGGCTGTGGTGTAGTTAATCACTACCAACACTTCAAGAAGAATTATTATCATGCTCCAAGGGAGTGTTATACTCCTTTTTATATTGGTATGTATGAGACAGGTTATAAGGATCAAGATTCAAGTAACAATCTGTATTCTAAGTCTAATCACTTAGAGAATACAACATTACAAGATACGAGCATATCTGGATCACTAGCAATAGAATTGTATATGGGTTCAAAACCATATAATAGATTCTCAATTCCATATTTATCCAAATTATTCTCTACAAGCACATCAACTATATATAAGTATATAAAACAATTAATTCTATCTGGAATAATAACAAGGACCCAAGAGTTACTCAATCGACCAAATAAAGCATTATTTAATAAATATCAATTACAAACAATAAAAGACAAATCAAATAATCTTAATTTGGCAAAACTAATTTACCACCCACATTACGATTATCAATATAGATCAAGTAAAAGAATAATATTAAACGAATATAGCCTTCGAGTTGAGAGACAAGCCCAAGAATACAACTTCTGGCAAAAAACTCAAATAAACAACAATACTCACAAGTGTTACCGATCAACATCTCCTTACCGAAGATATTATGCGGGCAGGCTAGGTGTGTTGTTAAAGAAATACGGTGTAATAATTAATCAAAAAATCATTGACATGAAACTCTCGTACAACTATATACTAAATTATATATTAAACCTTGAGCAAAGGTGCATGCTAACTAGTGAGCATATTCAAGATAGATCAAGGTTAAACAATAAAGGCACAGATATATCAGCTAACTCACCTTTCGCAACCAAACTCCAACCTCATTTTAGCCAGTTCTTCAAAAGATCTTTTTAAGGCTTCTAAATATAGTTTTGATTTTAATTGAAA
>JAYUKV010000089.1:0-3217 GCA_043764135.1 bacterium
TTTGGTAGAATCACAAGTTGCCATTTTGGGAGCGATTCCAAAACCTTCGAATTGTAAACATTTATTAGTGTTTGTTTTGTACTGGTTAGTTATCGAATCGAAAGTCAAATTCAAGACCTTAGAATCAGTTACCGAGTAAGAACGAATTTCACTATTTGAATTAGAACCTAGGGCAAAATTAGGGTTAATAGAGTTCAATATCTGGCTTACATTTTGGATATTAGTGGACGAACTTGAAGATGAGCTCAAAACCGAACTAGATTTGGATGAACTTTGAGAAGCTGTAGGCAAACTACTTGAAACAAGACTCAAAACCGAACTAGAGGAAGAAGTCGAACTAATAATCGAACTTGGAACCGCAGAAAGGCTCAAACTAGATTTGGATGAACTTTGAGAATTAGATGAAACAGACGATATCAAAGAACTGCTTGAAGAACTACTAGGACTACTAACAGCTTGTGCTTGTGCTGTTTTGGTTTGATCCAAGATACTAGATAAGCCTAACTTTCTAAGCAGATTAGTCATCGCAGCTTGCCGCATAAAAGCAGGTGTAATTAGACTCAAACTAGAGTTAAATGCTAGAGCAAAAATCAAGATGTTAACTAGTAGAAATACTGAACTAATTTTGAGTAATCTCTTAGCTGTTGACTTTTTGGGTAAAGGAGACTTAGATCCGAAGTTACGGACAAGTTGATAAACTGTGGACAGGTGCATTTAAATCAAATCTAAACTGTATAAAATATAATGTTTTTTCCAACTCTTTGCTGCATCTATTTTTTCAAAAGAAAGGGCGTTGGCAGTTATTCGATAATTGGAGTGCGATACAGTCAAAGATAAGAATTATTCTCGGGCAAATATATTTGAATTAAATACAAAAAAGAACAAAATTAAGCAAAAAACTAATCATTGCTTTTGAAGCTAACACACTTTTTTTGTAAAGTCAAAAACATAAATCGTACAAATTAGCCACAGATATATCTTTAATTAATTGTGCAAATTAACTACACAATCCCAAAGACTGTGTTTTACAACAAAAATTAACCCAAAATCAAAAATTAACCCAAAATACACAGCTGTTTGTGTGCTACAAACAATTACCTAATCACTCAAAAAATACAAAAAACTATTACGGTAAAAAACTTATAATTCCATATTAATTAAAGATATTTTGAGTATAAAAAACTAAAATCATAAAAAAATCACCCTGATTCAGGTGAAGAATATCCCAACATAACAAACTCAAACACCAAAACCACTATCTAATCCTCAACACAACTTACCAAATCCTAATTTACCGATTTTTAAAGGGATGAGCCCAAAGCTATTGTGTTAATGTATTTTTAAACACAAAAAAAACTGATTATTATATCAGTTGAGAATTAAATTGAGATTTTTGGGCAAAAAAAAATGGCTCCGAAGATAGGATTCGAACCTATGACCAATTGGTTAACAGCCAACTGCTCTACCGCTGAGCTACTTCGGAAACTCACTGCTTTTAATTTTGACAAAAGGTTGGTAAGTTGTCAAGTAAAAACTTATTTATATACAAAATAAAAATTAACAGCTTTGAATATTTTGGTTATTACACTAATAACAGTTTAATGACAGCTCTCTTGTTTCACAAAAGCAACCTCTTCAATGATTAATTAATCCTTATTATTAGGTTATTTTTGAGTAAATATTTGTCAAAATTTATATAAGTTTGGTTACAAAAAAGTAAGCTGTTTACAATATCAAATCCATTTTCTAATTATTAAAAATAATAAACAAAATAACAAAATAACACGCTCAATAATTAATTAATTGACAATCATCAGTTTATTTGCCACTTTTAAACGGCTGCTATTAACTTTTTTTTATGCAAAACTATAATTTATATCTTATCCTCAACCCCAATATTAGCTCCGAGGATCTAGGAACCGAGCTAAACTCCATTCAATCAACTTTGACTTCTGAATTAAACGCCCAGAATATAAATGTTAGTGAAGAAGGTCTCAAAAAGCTATCTTACCCAATCAACAAAAAATGGACAGGAATGTATGTTAATGTTGATTTTGATCTTGATATCAACGATTGCTCTAAAGTCAAAATATTAGAACAGAAATTGAATTTGCGTGACAATATCATCCGCTACATGATTCTTAATAATACCGAATTCTACCTTCAAAAATCCAAAGAAAAATTATCTAACGTAGAAATTGCCAATCACCGAGATTTGAATAAAAACTTGAAAGAAGGTAAAAAATGTATCTCAAAATTCATGGGTGTCAGAGTAATTGATTACAAAGATATACCATATTTGAGTCAATTCACATCTCCATATGCAAAGATTTTTAGTCGTGAAAAGACTGGTTCTAGTGCCAAATTTCAACGTAAAATTAATATTGCTATAAAAAGAGCTAGACATATGGGACTTCTTCCATTTACTAATATTCACGAAGCTTAAACTAGACTTCAAGATATTTCAAAATTACTTTCCTAATTTGGGAAGTTTTTTGTTGTTCGTTTTTGCTTCACTACCCTAATTAACGAAACTAAAAATAATAATCAATAAGGTAAACTTTGAATTCAATTAGTTCAAAAATGACATTTATTCTACTATTTTTTGGTTATTAACTCAAAAAGTCTTTTTGTTAAAACTTCTTCCTCTTGGTAAGAATAATTCCAGTAATCATTATCAACACCCACACGATGTAACTCATATTCAAGCTTCCGCCAGTTCTAATTAAGTTATTATTTTTGTTTTTTTGGTTAGAATTAAGAACGTTATTGTTAGTTAGTGATGTTGTTATAGTTGAATTGTTAATATCGCTTTGGTTATTAGTGTTAATATTAATGTTAGCTGGATTAATAGTTGATTCCGTTATATAAGTTGTATAACTATTAGAACTTTGGTTGGTATTTTGTTTTGAAAGATTGATTGTATTTGTACCAACTCCATTAGTAACAATTGGAATAACTTCAAGTGTATAAGGATCCCAGATAGAGTTAAAGGAACCATCCAAATCACCCACTTGATTATCTCCAACCGTATGATAGGTAACAATTTTATTTTGACCACTGATATTTTCAACTTTTATTGTGGCAGGATAACTATTATTGATCGAACCATTGTTTGGATTATAGATCTAAAGAAAGAATCTAGGTGATAAAACAACTCACAAACCTTTTACCAATCAACTAAATTGGTATAGACTTTAAATCATCATGCAAAGTC
>JAYUKV010000090.1:0-11081 GCA_043764135.1 bacterium
TAGACGATTATATGAATAAATGTATGATACATCCGATTCATTACATTGGATAATTACTAACAATGAGCAGCAAGAAAAGAGGCTCTCACCAAAGGTGAGAGCTAATTAGAGTGTTTAATCGAAATTGGGTTTTGCGGAAGTCCTAATTAACTAAAAAGATACAAAAAATACCCCGATTTGTGTAATCGGGGTAGCCTAAAGGTGGTTAATTGTTCAAAAGAAAGCTGTCCCGTGTTTAGCGGGACAGTTCAATATATATCGCTCCTATTATTTATCTTTTACCATTGAGTAAAGAGATAAATAACAGAATCAATATCTAGATAAATTTTATTCGATTATTTTGTACAATTAAAAGGTGAAGAGGCTATAAATCTATAATTCAACAATAAAAAAATTTTATTATTTTTTAGGAGTTACCCAATAACCAAGATACTTTCCTCTCAATCCTCTGATTTGAGAATCTAGAGCAGGTATTCCTAATGTTCCATAAACCAACGATGATAAGATAGATTGGTAAACGATTTTTATAAAAGTAATTGGAGTGATTTTTTTATCTCTTTGTGAAGTTATAAATATTAAAGTAATGTAAGAAAAAATAATTACAATAATTATTGATATCCAAGCAAATATTGAACCAAATTCTGAAAAAGTCACAGCAATTGGTAGGGTTTTAAATCTACTTCCACCTAATAGCGAAGGTAGAAAAACACCAAGAGAAAAAAGCGTAGGTGTAGTTGACCAAAAGTAATGATTAGCAAATTCATCCCAAACAAATTTAATTCTCTTCTTTAATTTAATCTGCCTTCCTTCTTCTGTATGAAATAATCTATGTAATACATAAGGTAAACATTCAACACCTCCCCATGCCCATCTCTGTAGTTGTTTATATTGATTCTCAATAGTCTCTAAATAAGTATCGGCTTCTACTGCGTCACCTTTGAATACCCCAAAGAATGGAACAACTCTAAAATCACCCTTATAATGACAAAAACACTTTGTATAACAAATTGCATCTTCAGCTATAACGTCTGTCTGCCAAAAATCAACCTCCTGTAATACTTTAATAGGCACACAGTAGTTAGCAAAGAACTTTGCTTCATCCTCTAAGGATGTCTGTGCAAATTGCCAAAGTGTAGTATTTGCTGCAACTAATCTAGGCCAAAAATGAGTTTCAAAATAGTTATTTGAATATACTGGCACAGGTTGGAATCCACAACGTGCTCTATCTGGTGTTACACAATATTTGTAAGAAAGCATGTGAAAGAAATATCTTCCAATTGATGAATCAGCATCTAATGAAGTTGTGATAGCCAAATCTGATGGGATATTTCTTGCTTTTAGAAATAATGAAATTTGTCTTCCTGCATATGACTCATTTGAGGCTTTGCCTTTTATCTCACCTACAAGCCCGTCTGGATGCTGAACGAAGATTAAATTAAGTTTGGAATCAGAGATTGTAAAATTTTTAAAACTTTCATTCTCATATTTTAAATCAACATGATTTTCGTTAAAAACTATTTTATTATCTTGTTCTGAAATATTAGACGCGTTAATCCAATCAAGCTTTTCAAGTTCTGATCTGAACTTTGAGTTATGTTCTTCACCAACCCTATCTTCTTGTGTAATAAATACAACCACGTTTTTAAATGGGTATCCACTTTCATATATTGCATTTAAGGACCTTGTTAATACACTAATTGGTTCATTGTAAACAGCAAATATTGGAGTTTGTATAATATCTAAGGGCTTATAAAATCTAATATCTTTTTCTTCTTTAAAACCATTATAATCATTTTGTATTCTAAGCTTCCATTCAGGTATATTTGATATAGATTTAAGATTTTCAATTTGAAGTAAAGCTTCATCTTTAGAAATTGAAAATGAATTCAAAAGCACATCCCAATTTACTTCGCCCCATCTATTCATTTGTTTAAACCCGTAAATGGTATGTAAACAAATTAACGTAACTTTCAAAAGCCAAACAAACGAGAAAGAAAGAATAAAAATTGTAGCGTAATATGGTATTGTAAAAGAAGTAATTACCAAGATTGAGAAAAAAGAAAGTGCTGTTATAGCAAGCAATCCTTCGTAGAATCTGTAATATTTTTTTGTTCTTAATTCCTGAATTGAAATTCTTGACATAACATTTTTTAAAAAAACTAACTTTCCTCAAATATCCCTGGTAATACTAACAAATCACCTTGCTTATTAGGGAAGTTGTTTATTATATTTTGTCTTATTCTATTATACTCTACCAAATCTTGCGCAGGTGTATCAGAGCGAAGTTCTTGAATTTTTATTGTTCTAATACCATCGATTGGACTAATACCTGCAGTATTTACTTCTTGAAGTTGGTTAATATAATCTAGAATTTGAGATAATTCCCCAGTGTATTTATCGAGAAACTGATCATCTGGATTATTGTTTATCCTGGCTAATTTAGCAACTTTTGCAACTGTGTCTTTTGTAATTGACATAATAACATAATAATATATCAGACTGAGTATAAAGTCAACTAAGAAAAAACCACATATGAAGGCATAAGTGGTTTATAAAATATCTATCCCGGGATAATGAAAATTAAAAACGTAACAACGTAACTTAAATCTGCGTTCCCATACTTTTAATAAAGACAAATTTGTAATTTTTGTCAAAATAATTTTTTACATTAACTATTAAAATATGTTTACAGACAGTTCAGCATTTTTAGTTTTATATACTAAAAAGCTAGATGCAACCAAATTATTTTACTCAAACATAGGAATCTCACCAATTGAAGAAGAAGATTCAAAATTTGTTGTAAGATTAGGCGATTATGAAATTCATTTTATTGATCCAAGTAGTGAAACTAATCAGTCTTATATATTTAATTCTGAAAAAGAATTTGGTTATGGTGGCTTTATGTACCTAGGTACTAGAAATATTACCAAAACATTTAATATAATTGAACAAGCAATGCCCAATAAAATTAGTGAGATAACAGATAATCAATGGGAGTCTAAAGAGTTCATGTTCGAAGATATAAATGGTTATAAATTTGTTGTTTTTGAAGATTTAGAATTTTAGACATTAAGTAGGTTTGTGTTACATTTGACATATTTGTATTTTTTATTCTTGATTCGTACACTATGAAATTAAGTTATAGATTATTTGCCGAGTTTATTGGAACTTTGGCACTTGTCTTGATAGGTTGTGGAAGCGCCGTCTTGGCAGGAGATAAAGTAGGATATTTAGGAATATCATTGGCTTTTGGATTGACTGTTACAGTCTTTGCTTATGCAGTGGGAGGAGTTTCAGGTGGTCATTTTAACCCAGCTGTAACTTTATCACAAGTGTTGATAAAGAGTGTGAGTATTAGTGATGGTTTGTTTTATGTGCTTGCTCAAATTGCAGGAGCAATATGTGGATCAGGTATTTTAATTGCAATAAGCAATCAATCTCAAAAATTGGGTCAAAACCAATCAGGAACTCTTTACACACAAGCAACTTCTTTTTTTGCTGAATTAGTGTTTACTTTCCTATTTGTTTATGTGATTTTAGGTGTAACTACATCATACTCACATCACAAATTTGCACCAATTGCAATCGGTTTGATGTTAACACTTGCTCACATTTGTTTAATTCCTGTTACTGGAACGTCATTAAACCCTGCAAGATCAATTGCTCCAGCGATTTTTGTACAAGGTCAAGCGATTACTGAATTATGGGTATTTATTGTTGCTCCATTATTAGGATCTGCTTTAGCTACTCTTGCTCACATATTCTTTACACCTGAAGGAGAAACTGATATATAAGATAATTCATAAATTATTTTAAAAAAATTTAGGCCTGATATCAATTGATATCAGGCCTAATGCTAAAAATGATTATTAGTCATTATTATACAGCTACAAGCTGTAAATTTTTTGGCATTTTTGTCTTTTTTGAGCTTCCTTTACCTTTGAATTGGGAAAAAAGGTTATCGTAAGTTAATAAGTGTTCTGGAGTACCTTGTTCAGATACCTTTCCATCTTGAAATATTAAGACACGATCTGTTGACATACACAATTCCATCTCATGTGAGACTAGAATCGTAATTGTGTCATCAAGATAAGTTTTGATACCTTGGATAACTTTTGTCTTCTTGTCAGGGTCCATTTGATTGGTACCCTCATCCAGAATAATAACAGAAGCTTTGTTTTTAACCTTGAACTTATTTAAGAAAACAGACGACATTAGTACAAGTTGTTCTTGTCCACCTGATAATTCAATTTCATCTCCAATTTTTTTGGAAAAATCCAAATCAGAGAATTCAAGTCCGAGGTAAGTAGTCACTTCTTTCATGTGGTGAAGGGTAATTCCAGGATCGTTTTCAAAGTTTAACAACTCTTTAATTGTAAAACCTTTCAAAAGGCGTTGTTTTTGAGTAATCAAAATGATTTCTCTTTTCAGTGCGAATGGTTCGTATTCGTCAATTGATATTCCATTTAACAGAATACGACCTTTTGTTGGTGAGAGACCTTTCATGAGCATCGACCATGCGGTTGTTTTACCACAACCATTCGAGCCAATTACTGATACAAATTCACCTTTTTTAAGGCTAAAAGACATTCTATTTAGAATTACTTTTGATTCTTGCTCCGACTCAAAATCAGACTTTAACTGATCTATCTCTTCGGTAAGGTAAGTGTCAGAACAAAATAATTTGACTAGCCATCCTACATACTTGTTTTCAACAAGCGAGGTTGGTGTATTCATTTCTTTCAGTTTTTCGATTAGAATGTTATTCAATTTGGAAAGATTTTCGTATTGATAAAAAACCTCATCGAATTGAATTTCATCAATACTTGAGATTTTAGTTTGTCCACTAAAATCAACAGTAGATTCCAAATCAAGAACAAATTCAAGTTTAATCAGCGAAAGCTTCAGCTCTTGAAGCTTAGTGAATATAACTGAAAAAGCATTGACAAGCGCTACCATTTTTTGGTTGTATTGAGGGTAGGTAGTATAAGCACCAATTGTCATACTGCCAGAATAAACTAAGAAACCTGCAAATATCGCTAATCCACTAGTTGTAATCGCATTTAGAGTGGTATCAATCAAACCTATTTTGGCATACTCAATATGTTGAGAGACATTTATCTTGTCGTTTTCAAGTCTAGTATTAGTATATAAGTCTTTGACTTGGTCTATCTTGCCATTTAGGATTAACTCTGAAAAATCGTAGAAGAATCTCGATCTTATACGCGAAAACATCATTAGTTTTTCAAAGTTTAAAAGATATCCCTTCTTATAAACTTCTAGCTTATAAACATTAAGGCAAAAGCTAACTAAACTATTTACAAAGATCAAAAGAATCATTGTAGAATTGATATACTTTGCAACCAAAATGAATCCAATTAAGGTAGCTGGGATAGAAACAATTAGGCTGGCAAGTTGAATTATATCTTTATATCCATTGCCCACTGAAGCTCTAACATCTTCAATTAGTGACTTTGTATTAGAATGGAATTTGCCCATATCTAACTCCTCCAATTGAGCAATGTATTTATCAATATAATAATTGCTAATTTGAATTTTTTGTGATCTGGTCTTCCAATCAATTATTGTTGAAAAGATTGTTAGAAATAGTTGATAGACAGCTAAGATAGCAACTAACGACCCAAATTTTACCAACGCATCTTCACCAAAATGTTCTGAAGTTAATAAATCAAATTGTTTCTGCGCCATAATTGGAGTAACAAAACTTCCAACCATAGTAATAATTTTGATAGGGGAATCAAGTAACAAGTATTTAACAACACCACTTTTAAAATCTATATAGAAATTTAAGGTAGTGGTTTTTACCTTTAATAATTTCGAAAAAAAGAAAATAATTGTATCCATTGAATTTCTCCAAAATTTCGATAGCTGTGTTTACCAAATATACTTGTATCATAAAAAAAGACATATGTCAACATTTTCTCCGTTTAGTTTAACACTGTTATTTTGTTAGGTAATTTATAGATATAAATATATATAAGAATCAATTTAATTGTTAGATGTTCGGTCAGTTGGATCATAAAAAATATTTATTTGACAGAGCTAGCTAAAAATGCAAATAATATAATATTATATGGCTAAGAGCATTACATCAACATTTTATCCTAATGCAACCGCTACATGTTCAAACTGTGGATCAGTTTATCATATCGGTGCAGATAAAGAAAAATTTACATTAGAAATATGTGGAAACTGTCACCCTTTTTATACTGGTAACGAAACAATTATCGACACTTCTGGAAGAATCGATAGATTCAAAGCTAGAATGGAAGTTAAACCAACTGAAAAGAAAGAAAAGAAGACTAAGAACAGAAAGCAATTACTTACATTAGCAGATTTTAATGCTAATGATGAAGATGCTTCTACTCCAACAGAATAAATTTAAGCTTAAAAATTAACTTTTAATAAGTTAAACACAAATAACCCACCTTTACATAGGTGGTTTATTTGTATAGAGTATATACAATATGATAATCTTTTTTCAACGAATCGCTTATTTTTTTCCATTTTTGTGGAAATTACTTTGGTCCAGAGATGTGCCTTTAAAATCCAAACTAGCATTTATTTTTGGTGGTTTATATTTAATATCTTTTGTCGATCTTATTCCTGACTTAATTCCTTTTTTAGGTATTATTGATGATTCTATTATAACTACAGCATTTATAGTATTGGGGTTATTAGGGGTGCCAAAATTAACTCTAGAAAAAGTCTGGAATTTAGTTACAAAGAAAATCACGATTGAAGCAATAAAATAATATATTCTTAACATTTGACATAACCATTCTTTTCCTTTATAATATTATTAATAATGCCCACAAGCGGGCTTATAGTTTGTGTACAAAATATGTCTTACGTTGCAATATCAAATAATTTAAAAAATATACAGTCCATTTCTTTGAATTTAATGAGCCCAGAAGAAATGCTGAATATGTCGTATGGTGAGGTTTTAACAGCCGAAACCATCAATTACAGAACAGGAACTCCTCAAATGAACGGTTTGTTTTGTCAGGCCATTTTTGGACCTGTTAAAGATTGGGAATGTGCTTGTGGTAAATATAAGAGATACAGATACGCTGGAGTAATCTGTGATAAATGTGGAGTAGAAGTAACTCATTCATCTGTAAGAAGAGAAAGAATGGGTCATATTGCTTTGGCCGCTCCATGTGTACACCCATGGTTTTCAAGAATTGTTCCTTCAAGAATTGCACTTGCATTGGACATGAAGTCAACTGATATTCAGAAAATTACTTATTTTTCTGCTTATGTAGTAACCAATGTAAATGAGAATTTAAGAGCTGAATATATTCAAAAAATTCAAATTGAAAAACAAAACAGACTTTCAAAAGTTAAACAAGACTTCGATGTTAAATATGAAGAACTCTCAAGAGATTATCAAAAATCAAAAGCTGCAGGTGGCTTAGATGTTGATGTTCTAAGAGCAGACTATGACATGAAGAAGGATATCTACAAAGAACAGTCTAGAGAAACTCAAGAAAGAATTATCACTACTGCAGAAAATGCATTGCAAGCCTTAGAGTCAATCAAGGTTAAAGATGTGATGAATGAAAATAGATACTATGAATTATCTAGATCATTTGCAGCAGTATTTAAAGCTGAAATTGGAGCTGAAGCTATCGATCAACTTTTGAAAAATATACAAATTCCAGAGGAAATCGAGAAGCTAAAAATCCAATTAGATGCTACTAAAGGTCAAATCAAGAAAAAAATTGCTAAAAGACTTAAACTAATTCTTTCATTCCAAAGATGCTCTACTGATCCTTCTTGGATGGTCTTTAAAACTGTTATGGTTCTACCTCCAGAGTTAAGACCAATGTTACAATTGGACGGTGGTAGGTTTGCACATGCTGACCTTAACGATTTATATAGAAGATTGATTAACAGAAACAATCGTCTTAGAAAACTTATTCAAATCGGTGCCCCAGAAGTAATCTTAAGAAACGAAAAGAGAATGTTACAAGAAGCTGTAGAAGCCCTTATTGATAACTCTTCTAAAGGTGGAAGACAAGTAATGGCTGCAACAGGAGCTAAGAGAGCTCTTAAATCTCTTACTGATATTTTAAAAGGTAAACAAGGAAGATTTAGACAAAACCTATTAGGTAAACGTGTAGATTATTCTGGTAGATCTGTAATTATTATTGGTCCTAATCTAAAGATTGATGAGTGTGGAATTCCAAAAGACATGGCTTTAGAATTATTTACTCCGTTTTTGATTGGTAAAATTGTTGAATCTTCTGAAAAAGGAACTATACCTGAAGAATATCAAGCTTTCAATGTACACTCAGCAAGAAGATTGGTTGAATCTAGAATTCCGATTGTTTATGATATCTTAGAGTCAATCATTAAAGACAAATATATTTTACTTAACCGTGCCCCAACATTACACAGATTATCATTTAGAGCTTTTAAGCCAACTTTAGTTGATGGTAAAGCAATCACTTTACATCCTTTAGTTTGTTCAGGTTTTAACGCCGATTTCGATGGTGACCAAATGGCCGTACACGTACCAATTACTTTTAAAGCTCAAAATGAAGCTAGAGAATTAATGGCAGCATCAAAGAATCTTGTTCAAGTAGCATCTGGAGATCTTACCACTAACTTTTCTCAAGATATTTTGTTAGGTATCTATTACTTAACTAAGATTGTTGATACACCAAAAATTCTAAAAGCTTATACTTCCGAAAATGAAGCAATCGCTTCTTTGGATGCTGGTTATATCAAGATTAATGAATTGATCAAAGTTAGAGTAAATAAAGGAGATCAAAAAGGAGTTATCGAAACATCACTTGGAAGAATATTATTTAACCAAAAAATGCCTAGCGATATAAACTTTATCAATAATGCATTAGATAAAAAAGGAGCTTCTAAACTTCTTAAGAATTTATTCTTTGAATTAGGTCAAGATAGATTAGCATCAATTCTTGATGACATCAAAGATTTAGGTTTTAAGTATGTTACTCAATCAGGTAACTCAATGTCAATCTTTGATATCCAAGTTCCGGAATCTAAGAAAACGATTGTTAATACTGCAAATGGTAAACTTTCAACTATTGATAATCTATATAAGATTGGATTGATGACGAAAAAAGAAAGAGGAGATCAAATCAGACAATTATGGGAAAAAGCTGGAGAAGAGCTTTCTGATATCATCGAAAAAGAACTTGATACTAACTCTTCAGTTGGAACAATGATCAAATCAGGTGCCAGAGGTAACATGTCTAACTTAATCCAAATGGCAGGTATGAGAGGAATGAGTAGAACATCTACAGGTGAGATCATGGAATTATGTGTAACACACAATTATTATGAAGGTGTAACAGGTCTTGAATACTTTATTAACGCTAGAGGTGGACGTAAGTCACTTGCCGATATTGCATTAAAAACTGCAGACGCAGGTTACCTAACAAGAAGACTTGTTGATGTAGGTCAGAATTTAATTATTGCAAAGCAAGATTGTGGAACTACAAGAGGTGTAGTTATCACTAAGAAAGAATCTGAAGATATGGCCATGTCTCTTGCTGATAGAGCATATGGTAGATATTTATTGGAAGATGCAGTTTTTGAAGGAGAGGTAATCGTTCCAAAAGATATTCTAATCGATCATATTTTAGTTGAAGAGATTAGAAAGAGAGATTTTGAATCGCTAAATGTAAGAGCTGTAACTCACTGTTTGTTACAAAGAGGTGTGTGCAGAAAGTGTTTTGGAATGGACTTTTCTACACATAAAGAAGTTCTTCTAGGTTCTGCAGTTGGTGTTATAGCAGCACAATCTTTGGGTGAACCATCAACTCAACTTACCATGAAATCAAAAATTACCGGTGGAGCCGTAACTGCAGGTAAGAAAGTAGATATCACATCAGGTTTACCTAGAGTAGAAGAAATATTCGAATCTAGAACTCCAAAAACTCAAGGTGTATTATCTCCAGTATTTGCTAAAGTATTATCAATAAAAGGATCTTTGGATTCTGGCTATGAAATAACTTTGAAAAAAGTTGATCAAAGAATTGTTATGGAACTTCCAACTACAGAAGTACTATATGTTGAAGATGGGCAAGAGATTGCAACAAATGATGCAGTAATGATTAACCCTAACGGTGAAATTATTGTTTCTCCACTTGATGCTAAAGTATCAATAAAAGGAGATAAAGTAACTTTAACTTCCAACGGTGATGATACTCTTGTTATCACAACTGATCCTGGATACGCACCTATTGTTAAGAAAGATCAAATCGTAGAAAGAGGAGATCTGCTTATTGAAGGAGCTGCGATATTACAAGATATCCTTGATTTAGGTGGTTATGATAAACTAAGAGCATATATTATTAAAGAATTATTGTCAGTTTACACTTCAAACGCCATTTCGGTAAATGAAAAACATATTGAAATTATTATTAGACAAATGTGTTCTAAAGTTTCAATTGTTGATCCAGGTGCTACTGATTATGTTTCGGGTGATATAGTTTCATTTAGTATAGCAACTACACTAAACAAGAAATTACAAGCTGAGGGTGCTAAAATTGCAACATTCAAAAGAATTGTAATCGGTATCTCAAAAGCTTCATTATCAACAGAATCATTCTTATCAGCAGCATCATTCCAAGAAACTTCTAGAGTTTTAGTTGAGGCAGTTATCTCAGGAAAAGCTGATTACTTAACTGGGCTAAAAGAAAATGTAATCTTAGGACAATTAGTGCCAGTAGGAACAGGGTTCAAAGAAGAGAGCTTTGTTGACGAAATCACTGAAGAATATACAGATTACGAAGCAGCAGACTAATGATAAAAACCCAAAAGGGTTTTTATTGTTGGCATTTCTTAAAACAAATCAGTTTATAATCTGAAATTAAATTACTACCTTTAAGCTAGATGATATAAATGGTCTCTTTTTAAAGAAACAGCATTTTTTGTGTAGATTTTGTTGTGAGTGATAATCACATGAAATCATATATTAATAACTCACCTTTCGCAACCAACTTTACAACAAACCAAAACCTCCCAATAATAGTTCATGATTTTGGATAAACCAACTTTAGATCTCTACTCTG
>JAYUKV010000091.1:0-11011 GCA_043764135.1 bacterium
ATATTAACTAAAAATTCATTTTCAGTTACTTTATTATTCATAAATCTAACATTTATCTTGAATTAAATCATGTCAATAAAAAGTGTTAAGTCTTCAGCAATTTTACCTTGACATAAGACAGAAAGTGAGCTAAATTAAATTAAGACCTCTATCAAAATAGAGAGAAAATAATGGCATTAACCTTTTACTTGCTCCTGAACAACCCTAAAGAGGGTAACAGCTTTTCAATAATGGCGATAAATGGGTCCCCCAAAATTTCAGGGGGAATTCTGCACAAAGGAATCACTATTCCTTTTCCCAAAGATCAGCGTTGCGTTGATCATTTGGTCAAACGCGGTTGGGACTTAGAATCTGATAAACCTCAAGAGGTGGTTTTTCACTATCAAGTAAATCTACCATCACCTTATCACATTAATCCGACTAGAAGAGAAGCAGACGGTACAATTACTTTAAAATCACATCACACCTACTCTGGTCACAATGTGATCAGCGATTCGCGTTTGGATTGGTTTGGAATTTGTAATCAACAGTTCTTCGGTGCTTACAACACTATGGCAGATAAGGGGAAATATCCTCCCCTTGAACTGCAGATTTTCAAATCAGAAGTACATCCAAATACACTTTTTGGCCTAGGCTTGAATTAGTAATTTGATTTGCTGATTTAATTCTGATTGCACTTTGAACAATAGTTTGAGGTGCATTTTTTTTCTCTAAAATACACAAAAGTATTACATCCCATTTTTAAAACGATTATCAAAAGGTAAAGTCTTAGCCAATCCTGCTAACCTTTCACAATATTGATCTAATATCTCCAGAGCAAATATTATCCTATCTCTAATATATTGATCTTCTGAGTTATTGGTGTTTAACTCTGTGTTTAATACTTCTGAATTATTTCTTACGATTATATGCTCTGGAATAAATAATAATTTATTATTTTTACTTCCAAATGCTCTTACTTCTGTAATTGGATAAGCTCCTCCTCTGGCATTAGAATTAGTAACGATTAATACAGGTTTATGAGCTACTTCATCTCCTGTCGCCAAGAATAGATTGAAGTTATTGTAAGCAGGGCTTGCCATTCCATGATATTCAGGAATTACAAATACATATCCGTCTGCTTCGCTTAATTGCTGTTTAATTGGGTTAAGAATCGTTTCCCACTTTGGGTCTTTATTCCAGACTCCTTCGTCCCAGATCGGCAGATTGAGTGCGATATAATTCATAACACTTGAGTTAGCTCCATAGACAGAGGCGATGTAATTAGCTATTTTACCGCTTCCTGAATTAACTCTAAGAGAAAAGTTAATAATTAAAATTTTAGATTTCATATTGTAAATAATTATACCTCAACCTATTATTATCCGATGTAAACTCGAGATCAAGCTTTGGAGTATTAAGCGGGTATGAAAGATCGTTTACAGATTTTATTGATTTATCGTTATCAGTCAATTGAGAAACTTGGATAGAACCCGTATAAACTATTTCTTGAGATTTATTAGTTAGAATATAGTGAAATTTAATATTATTTAAGGTTTTACTTGATACATTATTAAGTAAATAATTTAAGTTAAAAAAGTCATCTCTAGAAGTATCTATTGCAAGATTAGAAACTTCAACAACTTTTTTATCAAATTTGACCAGGTCGGTCGGGATAATGTTTACAATATCTGACTCTTTGGTTAAGAAATTAATTTTCATTTTAGTGGCTTTAGACGAAGCATAGTGTGTTAAGTAGAATACCTCTTTTGGTAGTATAAAATTCTCATATCTAGTATCGTCTTTATCAATTTCATTGTTGTTAGCATCGAAGAACTGTATTTTATAGTATATTTTTCTAAAACCAAATTTTACATTATCTCTGTTGTTAACTCTACTAAAAAACATTCTTTTACCGCTTTTTAAATCTATAAACTTTTCTTGGTCAATAATAATTTGTACATCTTCCTTTTTAGGAACAAGTGTTGAAAATAATCCTGTGCTTTTATCCAAAGTATAACTATAACCAAATGCTCCAAGAGAATAAGCTAATGGTACTATTAACAAAGTTATTATAGGTAAGGCCATTACCCAATAGCGAATATTCTTTCTTAATTCTAGAATTAATAACTGCAGTCTAAATCCAAACTTATACATATATAAGTACAATTTTAACAACTTTGTCATTTATTGACAACCTATATCAAAATAAGCATGATACCAATAATAATGACTAACAAAAATACATCTAAAGCACTCAATTCATGGGGTCAAGTTGCTGATTGGTATGATACTATGATGGACAATCCAAAATCATTTCAATCTAATGTAATTCTCCCTAATTTACGAAGGACACTTAATCTTAAACCATCAGATGTAGTTCTTGATCTTGCTTGTGGGCAAGGTTTCTTCGCTGCCCAATTCGAGAATAACTGTAAGTTATATGGAATTGATATAAGTAAGGAATTAGTTGATCTCGCCAGATTAAAATGTACTAAGTCTAAATTTATTGTTTCACCTGCAGAATCAATAGACAAATTAGACTTGCCTCAATTCGATAAAGTATATACTATACTCGCCATGCAAAACATTAAAGGCCTTGATAAAACCATAAAGAATGTTGCTTCTAAAATGAAACAAGGAGCTACTTGGTCAATTGTGCTTAATCATCCTTGTTTTAGGCAGTTAAGAGCCTCTGAATGGTACTATTCTCGGGAAACAGATATACAATATAGAATGTTATCAAGATATATGACTTCATACTCAGAAGAGATATTGATGAACCCTTCAAAGAAAAATAGTCCTAAAACCCTAACTTATCACAGACCTTTGCAAGACTATATCAAGCTAGCCAAGAACAATGGACTATATCTAACTAACATGGAAGAGTGGATTAGCCATATACCCCAAGATACAGATTATAAGGATACTGCACGTAAAGAATTTCCTTTATTTTGTCTCCTAGAATTTAAAAAAATATAAATTGATTATACTTTAAAACAAACAATAAACCAATCACAACTATGCACCCTCTAGCAATATTACTTAAATTTATTAAAAACCCATATAACCCTATTGAAAACCTTAAAACCTATCAAGTTGTTAAGCATTTGTTTGCTTATGTATTCTTTGGAATAACTTCGAATGTAATAATATTTGGGATAATTCAAGCAGTCGCACCTTCTAAAGCAGTAGAAAATGTAAGTCCGGCGATTACTGTTAATAACTGGTCTGAAGCTTGGGTGTTTATAATACAAGCTGTATTACTTGCTCCTTTGGTTGAAGAGTTCTTGTTTAGAGGACCTATAAGTAAAGGAAGCACAGTATTTAAAAAAATTTCTTTTTCATTTGCTCTTTTTTTGCTTTTATTCGTACTTCAAAGTATCCAAATCACAGCCACAAAAATACTAGGTTACAATAAATTAGCATTCTTAATAGCTGCTATAGTTATAGGTTTAGCAGTCCCATTACTAATAAGTAATAAAGCTTACAATAGTCCAAGATTTACCAATATATATATCTATTTACAAGCTATAATATTTGCGCTATTCCATATTAATAATACTAACTTTAGTTCTAGTTTTGCATATATACTTGCGCCGTTTTTGATTCTTAACCAACTTTATTTGGGATTTGTAACTGCTCTTGTTGCTAGGAATTATGGTTTTATGAAAGCTGTATTACTACATTTAATAAATAACTTTATCTCAGTTTTAATAGTTGTTGCACTTTCTATTGATGGTAATATTTTAATTCGAATCACTTTAGCTATACTTGCTATTAGTGCTTATTTATATGGGCTTTGGGCATTTTTAGATGAAACATTTATTCATTATAAGAGCAATAAAGACAAAGGCATAGACATTAGGCTATCATAAGAATGACAAAAAATAAATTAAAATATATTATAACTTTATGGATCTAAAACATATACGAAACTTTAGTATCATTGCACATATTGATCACGGTAAAAGCACTTTATCTGATAGACTAATGGAGTTAACTGGCACTTTGACAACTAGAGAACTCAAGAGCCAAACACTTGATAAAATGGATATAGAAAGGGAAAGAGGAATCACAATTAAATTACAACCAGTTAGGATGGATTATACACTAGAAGGCGAGAAATTTGTACTTAATCTTATCGATACTCCAGGTCATGTTGACTTTGCATATGAAGTCTCTAGATCACTTGCAGCATGTGAAGGAGCTGTTCTTGTAGTTGACGCTTCTCAGGGAATTCAAGCACAGACTTTAGCTAATTTATACACTGCCATGGAGTTAGATTTGGTTATCATTCCAGTACTTAATAAGATAGACTTACCAAACGCTGATATCGATGCACGAGCAGAAGAGATTGAAAAGATATTGGGATATTCTAGAGAAGATATACTCTGCGTAAGCGCAAAGACAGGAGCAGGAGTAAAAGAATTATTAGAAGCAATAGTCAAGCGTGTCCCAGCGCCTAAAGACTTATAATTTTGTTTAGACATACAATAATAAAACCTCTACATTTGTAGAGGATCTGGTTAAGGTCTGGTTTAATTTAGTTATTGAGGAAAAAGTTCACTCATCTGAACAACACTACATTTGGTAACTTCAGATTTGTGCACATAACCCCATTGATCAACAAAAACTGAAAATCGAGTTGGGGTTAGCTTAAGATAATATGGATCGCAAGACTTGATAGTATATCTCCAACTTTTAGAGATATTGAGGATATCAGATTTATCAAATTCGATTTGTTTAGAATATCCTTCTTCCAAAATCAAATCATCAAAACAAGGACTTGAATTGTAAAACGGTCCGATATAGTAAGACTCAACACCAGATGTGTCAGTACGGTAGAACCCGGTTAATGATTTGTTAACTTCAGGTTCTTGCGTGTATTGATAGATCTGAATCAAATTATTGTCATCTACAATATAGATATTGGTAGATCGACGATAAGCAATTTGATTTAAATCAACACATCCGCGAAACCGATCAATCTTTGAAGCTGAGTTACCATACATTCTGCCATCTTCACCGAAAAAGGGAAAGTAAATGTCTTTGAGAGCAAATTTCAATGCTTTTACTGCGCATTCAGAGTTGATCAGAAGATTTTCTCTTACATACGAATAAAACTCATCGTAGGACATACCAACAAATCGTTTAACAACACCTCTGATTGCGGGTAAATACTGATTCGTTCTACGATAATCCCAATTCTTGTAATATGGACTACCCTTAGTTGGTAAATCCATTAACAAAGCTTCAACTGATTCACACAATTCTTCATCGTTAAAATCTGACAATGCAGGATTATAACTTTTCCGATATTTCATCCACGCAGGTGGAGTCTTTTTAATGCTTCGACCAGATTGGGCAGCTTCACGATGAAGATAACGCTTGGTTCTCATTGATTACTTTCGTAAAGGTCTATTTCTGTTTTTATTTTAAATTAATCTTATTGTCAAGAGATACACACTTTATATATATCTATAAAACTAAGATGATAAGTCAGAATAGTTGATTAAATTAACACTCAATCTACTATACTAAATTATCTCTTTACTTAACCAAAACAGATCTAATTTCACTTTTTTTGATAGGTCCTAATACTCTTGAATCATAGCTCGATGGTCTATTGTCACCCAAAACATAATATTCATCTTGCTTTAATAATATTTCATCATACTCATAGGAACAATTAGGCTGGGCACAGGTTGGAAGTGATTTTTGGTTTCCATCTTTATTTAGATATGGTTCAAATAATTCTATATTTTCCCCATTGATATTTGTAATATATAATCGTTGGTTATTGATTAATACTCTTTCATTTGGCAATCCAACAATTCTTCTAATATACTCTTCTCCATCACGATTAACAATAACAATATTGGATTTGTTTATAAATAGGTTTGTTTTTAAGAAGTTTAACTTTTCTCCATCTTTTATTGTAGGGTACATTGAGCTACCGTAATAACTCACCTGCTCTATGATATTCCATTTAATTATATAAAACCCTACAGATGTAACCAAGAAAACTACAATAAATATCCTCAAAAAATTTCTAATATCTAAATATCTATTTGGATTTAAGAAGTCATGCAATTCTTGTGGATTAATATTCTTTTGATTATTCATTCCGTCCAATCTAAAATATTAACCCAAAATAATCAAATAAATAAATAAATAATCCCGTAAAAATAAAAATTTTTACGGGAATAAAGAACAAGTTTTTTAACTTTGGTTTTAGATTACCTGGCAACCATTGGCTGCCATTGAATATCCTCAACCTTCAAACAATGCTTAGGCATTAACAAATTCTTAAGAGCAATGACAGAATCATTAATTAAAACGGTATTGCTTACCCCATAATTGAACAACTCATTAACAGATGCTTCTAAGTAAGTCACAAGGATGGTTTCAGCAATTTCTTTGGGATCAAAAATCAATTTTCCACTCTCGTCTTTTTCAACCAAAAATTGAAAACTTTGAAGAGGTCCAGCCAACTCAAAACGTTCATATTTAAGATCAGCTGATTGTCCGTGCGAGATGGTCAAGCCTTTGTGATTCAAAGGAATCTTAATATCAGGCTTTTGATTTGCAGAATTCGAAATAATAGCAACCAAACGATCAAATTCGATTTGAAACATAATATACCTTTTTTTGAAGCTTTGTCAGTAAAATTTTTATACCATAACTATAAGCTTATGTCAAAAAAATAAAATTACACACTTAAATTTTTAAAATAAACCTTTATCTATCTCCCAAATATTGACAATTTTCCCTACTCAATCAATTCTTAATCATATATTATGCAAGATTATTCAACACACTTTGCAAACTGTGAATCCGTTAATGACTGCCTCAAGGTAAGAGAAGAACTAACTCAAACACAAGAAATCTTAACAATTAAAGATAAACTAAAATCCGCCCTAGGAGAAGACAAAAAAGAACTTGGAATCCAAATAAACACTATCAATCAAGCTATTAAGCTTGCATGCGATACCAAGATAAAATCAATCCAAGAAGAACAAGAAAAAGACACATTCCACTCATTTGATCCAACTTTTCAGTCTTTAACTAATAATAATCCAGCTGGTAAACTTCATCCTTTAACATACGTAATGAAGGAGCTAGTAGATATTTTTGTCAAAATGGGATACGAAATTGCAGATGGACCACTAGTAGAAGAGCAATGGTTTAATTTTACTTCTCTGAACATGCCTGATTTTCACCCTGCACGAGGTATGCAAGATACTTTTTATCTTAAAAACAAAGATAGCAAAGGTGAAAACTTATTATTAAGAACCCAGACATCAGCTGTTCAAGTGAGATTTGGCTCTATTACAAAACCGCCTTTCAAAGTCGTAGTTCCAGGAATGGTGTTTAGAAACGAAGACATTGATGCAACTCATGATATCAACTTCTATCAGTTAGAATGTATGTATGTTGATAAGATTGTTTCAATTTCTCAACTCAAAACACTTATACTCCAAGTCTTCCAAGACTTCTTCAAAAAAGAAATGAAAATCAGACTAAGACCTTCTTACTTCCCTTTTGTCAACCCAGGTATGGAGGGTGATATTTCATGCCCTTTCTGTGACGGCAAAGGTTGTAAAATCTGTAAGCAAACTGGTTGGATTGAGTGTTTCGGAGCAGGGCTTGTACACCCTGTAGTATTAGAAAACATGGGTATAGATCCGACCCAATGGCAAGGATTAGCTTTTGCATTTGGTGTAGACAGAATGGCTCAATTTAAACTTGGAGTAAGTGGAATATCACAATTTTACAACGGTAGACTTGAATTCTTAAAACAATAAAGATATGACTGACTTTTATTTAACTCATCTCTACCCCTTACATATGTCTATTTATGGAGATATGGGTAATGTGATTACTTTACGACGAAAGCTCAAGACAATGGGCTACAATGTTATTATTCAAAATGTTAATCCAGGCCAAGATTTACCTGCCCAATCAGATTTTTACTTTATGGGTGGCGGTCAGGACAATGACCAATATCTAATTTTCCAAGACCTCTTAAAGAAAAAAGACAAATTAATTAATGATGTTAATCAAGGCGTACCAGTCTTATCTATCTGCGGTGGGTACCAACTGTTAGGTAAAAAATTCATCACAGGAACAGGTCAAATGGTAGAAGGCATTGGCATATTTCCAGTTGAGACAAAAGCCATGGACTCATCAGTCAAATCAAGATGCATCGGTAATATTGTTGTCGACTTGGAAATAGAAGGGCTTAAAGGCGAGAAGTTGGTTGGCTTCGAAAATCACGGTGGACAAACATATATTATTGATAATTCTATTGCAAAACCTCTTGGCGCGACACTTGTTGGATATGGCAATAATTCATTTGAAAAGCAAGAGGGCTGTATAATCAATAATGCAATAGGTACTTATTGTCATGGTTCTGTACTTCCTAAGAATCCAGCTTTTGCTAATTGGTTAATTACCAAAGCATTAAACACCAAATCAAAGCTTGAAAATATTCAACTTAACACTTCTTTTAGTCTTGTAGATGATAGAATTAGTCAGAAGACTCATGATAATTTGATATCTAGATGGACAAGCAAATAAAAGGAAGAATAGGTGAAAATTTGGCTATCAAATATTTAATAAACAACGGCTATATAATCTTAGAAAGAAATAAAGTAATTTATAGGTCCAATAAAAAATGGCTAGAAATTGATATCCTAGCAAGTAAAAAAGGAATCAATTATTTAATAGAAGTAAAATACAGAACATCGAACAAATTCGGAACTGTTTATGAAACCATTAATTCCAAAAAAATATTAAAACTCACCCAATACATCGAATCCCAAAAAACCTGTTTTATTCCATTGTTAATAACAATCCAAAGAGTTCAAGAAAAAAATGTAATAAATGAAGTTTTAATTACAAATTAAAAAAATTTCAGACCAAATAAATTATTTGGTCTGAAGTCACATCTACTTGTTAGAAAGTCTTAATATAAAAAGATTATTTCGATTCTAGTTCGATGTGATAATTAAATTCGCTTGATAATTCCTCTAGGGTTACTTTAAAACCTGGGAGAGGAATAGTAGTTCCACCAAAAGCATGGTAAAGGTGAACGATGTTATTTGTCTCTAGGTAATTATTAAGCAATGATTGAAGCAAATTACTGCAAAGATCCAAGTCAGTGGAAGTAACTCCAACTTAGCTGGTAATAATAAAGAATCAATTCCTGCATCACGCAACACATCGAATATTTCTTGCAAATGCGAAGTATCCGAGTCACAAATGCAAAATTTCATTTTGAAATTACTAATACTACCTACATCTGTAACTGTTATCAATACAACTTTCTTTTTTGCTTGTACTGGACTGAGCTTAAAAGCCATTTTTTTTCTCCTGTTGAGATAATGTTTAATAAAAAAATATTTCATAAACTTGATAATGTCAAGTCTATAGATTTCAAAACCTAACACTTTTAAAAAACAATATCTAATACAATAAAAAGGAAATAATTTTAAGTAAATTGAGTTATAAAAAAGTTCACTTTAATTACCAATATATGATGTTTTCGAACATACCTCGGCCTTTGGCCACTCCTTTCAACCTTGAAAGGAGAATTTCTTTGAAGTTGAATTGCATATGTTGTACAAACATAACCCTCACCTAAATTCAAACAGTCGCTTCTCTCCTTGTTTTAATTCAGGAAACCTGAAGGGAACCCTCACCTAAATTCAAACAGTCGCTTCTCTCCTTGGTTTAAATTCAGGAAACCTGAAGGGAACCCTCACCTAAATTCAAACAGTTGTTGTTTTACTTGATTTAATTCCCCTTTCAAGGTTGAAAGGGGTGGATCGTAGAGACGGGGTATGTTCGATAAGCTGCTTAAAAAGACATTACATCAATTATATTTAAATATGTATAAATATTTAAAATTGTAGTTTTTAGTTATTTAACTTAGATAAGACCCTAATAAAAATAAATTTGAATAAGATCTAATTTAAAAACTGTAAAGTCTAAAGCTAATTATTTCTAACAAAAATAAGTATTTGGCAATCTATTCTCAACAAACTTAACTATCAGGGAATTTAAAAGCTTCAAATCCTTCTTTATTCAACACCACAACTATCAATCTTCCACCATACTCAACATTACCCTCTAAGTTAAAGGTCCTTTCAGTACTCTGAACTGGTGCTTGATTAGTATTCCTGTGTCCATGGATTTGATACTGATTATCTTTTATATTAACAACAAAAGCATTATCAACTATATCAATCTCATTATACAACCCAGACCCCCTAACATAATCATTTCTAGATAACAAAGTAACATACTGTGGCAAACAACTTAACCCTCCATGATTAGTAAATATATCTTTATTATTATACCAATAATAAAAAAATGGTTTAAACACTTCAACAGCTTTTTTTAATTCTTTAAGGTCCAGAGAAGATGAAAGAATTTGAGGAAGTGTCTTGTCAACGAACTCAGGATAAACAACCTCAATACCATTAAGATAGTTCATCAAATATCGATCATGATTACCCTCAATCACAATCACATTGGGTAGTTTACTAAGTTTAATAAATACCTCTAATGCAATATGATTACTATCCCCTCTATCGATCCAATCTCCAGTGAAAATATAGAAGTTATTATCCATTATAGGATAAACCTCTAGAAACTCAGTAATCGCCCCACCCATTCCTTGAATATCTCCAACATGGTATATATTATCATACTTACTCAAGTCAACCTTAGTAGATTCTAGAGTTATATGTTCAAAGTCTTCTGGCTTAATAACCTCATACCCTTTTGGCACTCTCATAGACATAAGCTTTTTGTGCATTTTATTAATTACATCAATAGGTACATATTTATACTCCTGGAATCCTACACGACTATTATTCCTTTCAATACAAGTTTGAAGCGAAACATCTCTAAAGTCTATTAAATAACTCACCTTTCGCAACCAACTTTACAACAAACCAAAACCTCCCAATAATAGTTCATGATTTTGGATAAACCAACTTTAGATCTCTACTCTGAT
>JAYUKV010000092.1:0-3150 GCA_043764135.1 bacterium
ACATTTAACTAAATAAAAAATATAAACGCAAATTAACCACCTAAAGGTGGTTAATTGTGTAAAAGAAAGCTGTCCCGTGTTTAGCGGGACAGTTCTGGACTACAAGTCTCTATTTTTTATGTTTAAGTAATACTTCTTTTAGAAATGCACCTGTGTAGCTTTCTTTATTTTCAGCAAGTTCTTCTGGTGTACCAAAACCTACAACCATACCTCCTTTAGAACCACCATCAGGACCAAGATCAATTAACCAATCTGATGTTTTGATTACGTCTAGATTGTGTTCAATAACAAGTACTGAGTTACCTTTATCTACTAGTTTATGCAACACATCTAATAATAGTTTTACATCCAATGGGTGCAAACCTGTAGTTGGTTCATCAAGTATATAAAGCGTGTTACCTGTTCCAACCTTAGATAATTCAGTGGCTAATTTAATTCTTTGTGCTTCTCCTCCTGATAGAGTTGTAGCTGGTTGCCCTAAGTGAATATATCCAAGACCTACATCTTGAAGTGTTGACAGTCTTCTTTTAACCACAGTGTGATTATCAAAGAATCCAAGAGCATCATCAATTGTCATATCCAAAATATCTGCAATTGACTTATCATTATACTTAATTTCTAATGTTTCTCTATTATATCTCTTACCCTTACAATCTTCACAAGTAACATAAACATCAGGTAAAAAGTTCATTTCAACCTTGATAACTCCATCACCTTCACAAGTCTCACATCTTCCTCCTGGAACGTTAAATGAGAATCTACCTTGGCTATATCCTCTTGCAACAGATTCTGGCAATGTAGAAAACAATTCTCTGATCGGAGTAAATAAGTTAGTGTAAGTAGCTGGGTTAGATCTAGGTGTACGACCAATTGGAGATTGATCGATGATAATAGGTTTATCGATGTTTTCAATTCCAGTTATTTCTTGGTGCTTACCTAATGGTAATCTAGAATCATAGAAATAATTCATCAAATAATTACTCAAAATATCATTAATCAATGTTGATTTACCTGATCCAGACACACCTGTTACAGTTACAAATTTTCTTAATGGAACTGTTATATCAACATTTTTAAGGTTGTTTTCGGTAGCTCCTTTGATCTCAACAAATTTTTGTTTATCTTCTGGGAAAGTACGTCTCTTTTTAGGTACTTCGATTACATCTTTACCTGCAAGAAATCTTCCAGTGGGAGAATTATCATTTGCAATAATCTGCTCTGGAGTACCAAAAGCAACTACTTGTCCACCATGCTTACCAGCCTTAGGACCGATATCAAAGATAAAGTCAGCTTCTCTCATCGTATCTTCATCATGCTCTACAACAAGAACAGTATTACCCAAATTCTTAAGATGTTTTAAGGTATCTAAAAGTTTTTGATTGTCTTTTTGATGCAAACCAATCGAAGGTTCGTCAAGAATATATAATACACCTGTTAATCCTGAACCTATTTGAGTTGCAAGTCTTATTCTTTGTGCTTCTCCTCCTGATAAAGTATCAGCTGATCTCATTAATGTAAGATAAGATAGTCCAACATCAACTAAGAATTTAAGTCTAGAAACAATTTCTTTGAGGATCATTCTTGAAACCTCTTTTTGTTTGTTAGTTAAAACATCATTATCTGGTTCCTGAAGTGTCTTGAAGTAATCATAACATTCATTAACAGGTAAATTACAAACGTGTGCAATGTTGTGAATACCAACAGTTACTGCTAATGATTCTGGTCTAAGTCTAGAACCTCCACAGTGAGAACATTGTCTCTTGTTCATATATGATTCGATATCTTTACGACTTGATTCAGAAGTTGATTCCTTATATCTTCTATTTAGATTTACTATCACACCTTCAAAATTCTTATCACCATATAAAATTACATTCTTAGACTTATCTGTCAGATCTCTCCATGGAGTGTCTAAAGAAAAGTTATATTTTTTAGCTAATGTTTCAAATATCTTAGTTAACCACCCTCCACTAATAGACATTCTACTTACAGGTCTAATACAACCTTCATTGATCGTTAGTGATTCATTAGGAACTACAAGATCAGGATCTACTTCAGTCACAGTTCCAAGCCCAGTACAATGCGGACATGCACCATGTGGTGAGTTAAACGAGAATTGTCTTGGTTCTAGATCTGATAATACAGTGTGACCATTAGGACATGCTTTGTTCTTGTTTAAGAATAATGTTTTTTGTTCATTATCTTCAAAATACATTACATTAACTCTACCATTAGTATTTTTTAACGCAGTTTCTAATGCTTCAATAATTCTTAATTTATTGTCAGTATTGATTACAAATCTATCTATTACAATTTCAATTGTATGTTTAGATTGCTTATTTAATTCTATCTTTTTAGCTTCTTCAATCAGGATTATTTGTCCATCAATTCTCAATCTTGAGAATCCATTTTTTTCTGCATCTAGAATGATTTGCTTATGCCATCCTTTTTGATCGACAACAACCGGTGCTAGGAAAATAGCTGGTGATTCAGTTTTAAGCTTTAACACTCTTTGACACATGCTTGTAACTGATTCTCCGATAATTTCAGCACCACATTCATGACAGTGTTGATGACCTGCTTTAGCATACAACAATCTCATGTAGTCATATATCTCTGTAATTGTTCCTACAGTAGATCTTGGGTTTTGAGATGTTGATTTTTGGTCAATTGAGATAGCAGGAGATAGACCGTCTATTGAATCAACAGCTGGTTTTTCTTTTAGACCTAAGAATTGTCTTGCGTATGATGACAATGATTCTACATATCTTCTTTGCCCCTCTGCATAAATAGTATCAAATACTAATGAAGACTTACCTGAACCAGACAAACCTGAGAATACAACTAAGTTATTTTTTGGGATTACAACTGTTACATCTTTGAGGTTATGCTCTTTTGCACCCTTGACTGTTATGTAGTCGTGAGGATTAGGAACTAGTGCCGATGAGGCTAAGTTTTTATCGTTATTATACTCTACAGCTTTGTTGATTAGATCTGACATAATTTCACTATAAAGTTCATTATATATTACACTTATTGTCAAACCCTACCCCTTAAGTTCAAATCCAAAGTGCAATTTTAAATTTTACTATTGATTTAAAATGATAGCATGATTAATTTCTTTAATATCCTAATAAATAAAATTAAATT
>JAYUKV010000093.1:0-3146 GCA_043764135.1 bacterium
TGATTCCATAAATTTTTGCTACTAATTCTGAAAATGACTTTGATGAAAGCAATAGCTCTACTTTTGATGTTGAAGAATAAAATTGAATTTCTTTATAAAGTTTGTACATCTGCTCTTCTAAAGATTTTATTTTATTTTGTGTTTGTGGAATTTTGATCAAAAGATCGTTTATTATATCCTGTGTATCTTTGATTAATTTTTCTGTCCTAGAAATATCTGATTTTACTGAGTCAACCTGACTAGATAAATCTTTTTTTTGGGATTCAAGGTTATTGAACTCTTTTTTGGCTTTTTCAATTTCTGAATTAATTCCTTCTAGTTTGTTTTGAAGGTCAGTTCTAGTTGCTCCTATCGTATTTACAGCAAGAGAAGAGATTATAATCGTAAGAATCAGGAAGGATTTTAAGGGGTTCATATTTTACAATACGAATATTTTGCGCTATTGTAAATTTAATGTCAAGAAGAATTGATTGACAGCTCAACGTTAATCAAGTAATAGATTTAATGATTTAAGGTATTGAAATTGTAGGAGTAAAATATGATAACCAAGAAAAGTAAAGTAAATCGAAATCAGTTCTCAATAGTCAAACGGTCCTCTAATGATTCAAATCATCTAGATAGCTATATTATTTGGACAATGCTTGCAATTACTACTTCAGTAATATCAATCAAGCAAATTGATCCAATATTCCAATCTCACTTAACAACCAAAAATAACCCAAGCCTCACCGCTACTGAAAATCAAAATCAATCAATGACTTGGTTAGAATTTCTCGTGGTAACACCTTCAGACACTCAAGTTAAATCCCCAAATACTGAACAACAAAAGAATCTCAAATTCTACTATTCAGTAAACAGTTACAAATTATCCCAACTTGCCAAACAAAGCAACAACCAACAAATCAAGACTAGACTATACGATCTTTCTAAAGAATATCAAAAACTCGCTGTTGCTAGCAAAAAATAGAAATGAAAAAAAAATAAACCCTGATTATTCAGGGTTTAAATTATTAATCTTCTTTTATTTCCAAACTTAATTCCTTAAGTTGTTGAGGTCTTACAGAGGAAGGTGATCCCATTAATAAGTCTTTTGCTTGACCGTTTTTTGGAAAAGCTATTACTTCCCTAATATTTTCTTCGTCATTTAGAACCATAAACATTCTATCAAGTCCCCATGCAAAACCTGCGTGATAAGGAGCTCCATAAGAATAAGCTTCCATCATGTGTCCAAAATTACTTTTAACTTGCTCCTCTGTATAACCAGCTATTTGAAAAGCTTTTAAAAGTAAATCAGGGTTAGAGTTTCTCATACCACCGCTTAATACTTCATATCCATTACAAGCAATATCATATTGTACTCCTCTTAAATCAAGTAATTTTTGGTTTTTTACTGCATATTCTAATGTATCCAACACATTCATATTTTCAAAGTTTTCAAAAACACCAAAAGGATTGTGTTCAAAGTCAACTTTTCCAGTTTTTTCATCTACAGCAAAAAAAGGCATTTTATTGATCCAAACAAATTTTAACTCGTCTTTTTTAATTAGATTAAGTTTTTGGGAGACATGCTTTCTTATTGCATTTTGAGCTTTAAATACAAGCTCTTTATTTTCTGAGGCAAGAAATAACACGAGATCTCCTTTATCTGTTTGAGCAATTGCGTTGAGTTCAGATAAAGTTAATTGTTGATCAGTAAAAAACTTTAGAAGTGGTGATTTAACTTCATCTTGCATAAATTGGAAATATGCAATTCCTGGCAATCCAAAAGATCTTCCAATTTCTTGAATCTTATCTAAGTCTGATCGAGTGAATTGCTCCGCCCCGCCCTTTATATTCAAAACTTGGACTCTAGCATTTGGTTTTTCAAACAATCCATCAAATACCGCAAAACCACTAGTTTTAAATACAGATTTTACGTCTAACCAACCTAAGTTTTTGATAATTCCATGTTCAGAATTCTGATAAAATCTTAAATCAGGTTTATCAGAACCATAAGACTCCATTGCTTTATCGTAATTTAATATTATTAATTCTGGATAAAGAGTTTTGTTTGTGTATTTTGAAATTACATCTTTAATATAGTTCCAAGAAAAATTATATATATCTTCTTCTTTTGCCCATGCTAACTCCGCATCAACTTGATAAAAATCTCCAGGATGTCTATCTGCCCTTGGGTCTTCATCTCTAAAGCATGGAGCAATCTGAAAATACTTATTAAATCCTCCGACCATTAACAATTGCTTAAATTGTTGAGGAGCTTGAGGCAATGCATAAAACTTTCCTGGATAAAGTCTTGATGGTACTAGATAGTCTCTTGCTCCTTCTGGAGAAGAGTTGGCAAGGATTGGAGTTTGTATCTCTATAAAGTCTTTTTCGCTGAAATAGTTTCGAGTTGCTAAAACCAATTTATGTTTATCAACTAGTAATTTTTGAAGTCTTTCTCTTCTTAGATCGATATATCTGTATTTAAGCCTTAAATCTTCATTTGCCAGATTATCAGCATGGATGTCAAATGGTAATAATTTAGCTTTTGAGACAATTTGAATTGAACTGATCGCTAATTCTAAATGCCCATTTTCTATTTTGGGATTTATTGTGTCTTCCGTTCGTTTGGAAAGCGTTCCTGTTAGCTCTAGAACGTATTCGTTATGAATTGTTTTAGAAAGTTCAAATACATCTTTTAGCTCTGGGTTTATTACAGATTGTATATAGTGACCAAATGATCTTAAATCAATAAACAATAAACCTCCATGGTCTCTGATTGTGTTGACATACCCACCTATTGTAATTGTTTGTCCAAGTAAGGAATCATTAATTTGTTTATAATCAATTAGAATCATAAATTTTTTTGTTATTATGATTTATCTTTATCGTTAGGGTGTTATTTGTCAATTCTAACAACAAAAGTGTTGAATTTTCATCTCTAAAATATCATTTTAATTGATAATAACTTGACACATATCTTACCTTTTGTTAAATATATACCTAGTCCTTAAAGACTACATTTCAGATATCAATTTGAATTGATTTCAATCTTATTCTCTAGGAGAGTACAATGGGATTTTTAAACGGCTTGCTTGGAAATGATGAGCAAGAGAAGGTAATCACCCCTTCTCAACCCGCCCCCGCCCAAACAGCAACTCAAC
>JAYUKV010000094.1:0-3140 GCA_043764135.1 bacterium
TTTATTGAATTTTGCATAAATTGTTTTATGCAAAACAAATGAGAGATTTATTTGATTTAATAAAGATACCCACATATTTGTGGGTAATGGGTAGTTATTATGGGTTGAATTTTTTTTATACTTTTTTTTTACAATTTTTATTTAAAAATTATTTTAAGCTGATCATAGTCCAACTTGGGATTGAGGTCAAAACCAAGTTTGGTTGCAGTTCTCATTCTAACATCTAGATTAGTTGGCTTACGTAAATTACCTGAAAGTGTAATTCTTCCAGCAAATAAAGTTTTAGATTCTAGATCTATATTCTTGCCTAATAATTTGGGGTAAAGATAGTCTATTTGTAAATTGTTAATAGAGCTTAATACAGCCAACATTACAGCAAAATCTAAAGAGTCATCATAAAATGATTTTGGTAATCCAAATATTTGAACATAAATATCAGATGATTTGAGACTTATTCCTAGGTATTTATCAAGAATAGCTAGTATAGTGTTTAGTTTAGGAGATGGAATTCCTAAAGCTTCTCTTCTCCCAAAAGGAGCTGATCCTTTTTCTGGATCGTAATTATTCTGGTTAACTAGAGCTTGTACTTCAACTATTAGAGGTAAGCTTTTTTCCATAGCTATCGAATAGACTACGCCTACACCGTTTTCTATATTTTCAAGTAGAGCCAATGATGCATCTTTAACCAACGACAAGCCCTCTTGTTCCATCTTTAGTAAAAGTAGATTTTCAGTTGATCCGAATCTATGCTTGCTAAATGATAGTGTTCTATACATAGGATTTTCTGAACGTTCCAAGAACAACACTGAATCAACTAAATGTTCTAGAGTTTTAGGTCCTGCGATTTGACCGTCTTTGGTTACATGGCCTACAAGGATAATTGAGATATTCAAAGATTTTGACAATGATAAAAGCGTTGAAGTTACAGTAGAGACTTGTGCTACGGATCCTGGGTTGGAATCTAGCTTTTGTGAATATACTGTTTGTACAGAATCTAGAACAACTATATTAGGTTCATTGTCTTCTATTATTTTACATATCGCTTCAAGATTATTGGCTTGAAGAACTAAAACATCAGAAGGAATCTTAAGTCTTTGTGATCTTCTGGCAAGCTCAAATGTACTTTCTTCTGCAGTTATGTATAATAATTTAGCATCTTGAGTACCTTTTCTTAATGATCTTAATAATTGTAAACAAAAAGTACTCTTACCTAAGCCAGGCTCACCAGCTAACAGTGTTAGAGATCCTGCAACTAGTCCATTGGACCCCCAAAAAGAATCCATTTCCTTATTTCCAAAAGAATAGAATCTTTTTTCAACGCTAGTTTTAATTTTTTCTAGCACATCTGCAAAGTTCTCTAGTTTATTAGCAACTGTATTTACTTTTTTTATAGATATATCAACCCTGCTTCCCACTTTTCCAAGATCAGCAGATTCTGTAGTTTCTGCAAATGTATTCCAAGCATTGCACTCTGGACATTTACCTATCCATTTAGGTGAAGAATAACCACAATTAGTGCATTTAAAGGAGGTTTTAGTTACTGACATAAAATTAGTTCTATTATACGAGTTAATTAAATTATGAATTTTTTTCTAATAACTCAGAAACTGTTTCAAACGATGATTGATAAACTTCAACCATAGCATTGAGAAAAGTAGATTCTAATTCTTGTTTAACATCTTCATATTCTTGGATAATGGAATTTTGTCTCCATAAAAACTCTTCATTATCAATTCTTCTTTGAAATGGATTAATTAAGTCTTTAAAAGCAGGTGAATACTGTTTTTTTAACTCTTCAATATTCTTGTCTCTTTCTACTCTATTCTTTTCACTAGATTTGTTAAAATCATTTGCAATCTTTGTTAGTTTAGAGCTCATTTTATTGAATATTTCAATCTCTTTATTTAATATTGACTCATAATTCATCAACACTGAATAATACTTTTTATTTTGTTCTGTAAGCTCTACATTAACGGTTTCAAGTTGTTTTACATATTCTTTGTCCGCAGTGTATTTTGTATTATTTGTTGTTGATTGTGATGTTGAGTGAGTACTATAGTTAGATTTATTACTAGTGGTATTTGAATAACTAGTATAACTGCTACTTACTGTCTCACCTGATTCAGTCACAAATTTTTTAAGGTATGCATACGCATCCTTAAGTTCTATAAATTCTTGTGTACTTCCGCCCTTATCCGGATGTTTTTTTTGCGCAAGATCTAAATATCTTTTTTTAATTTTATCCGTCGTTACAGAATCAATTGAGGCAAATTGGAATAAAGACAGTGCTTTGTGCAAAGTCATTTTCATGTTTAAATTATTATTGAATTAACACAAATTAGTCAACCATTTAATCAACTATTGATATAATTGAATTTAAGAGATGGTTTGTGCTTGTTATTTGATTGTATTCATAGGCTTGTAAATTGTAAAATAATTTACAGTCTGTTAGATTTTCTATCATTCAATAATGTGCTTGGTATAAGCAACATTTAAGTTAATATAGTGAAGTTAGATGCAGCTTTTACAAATAGGACTTCCGCAAAATCACAAAATACTATCATCTTTCAACGATAAAATCAAGAATTCCGGGGACTCCGATAATTCGATTTTATCAAGAAAGATAGATGTCTTTTGTTATTTTGCGGAAGTCCTACAAGTAAAAATTTTAAGTTTTATAAATCCTAATTTTCATTATACTTCCCCCACAATTAATAATTTTATTAAAAATTGCTAGAAATCTATACTATTGTTGAATTATTAAACCTCTCCTAAAATAATAAACACAATGAAAATCTACCAAAAATTCTAGATGTTCCTTTTGATAATAGAGAATTATTTAAGGTTATCATGTTTATTTATTAATTTAGGGGGGCTTACTATATCAATTCATATATTAAAGTAACTGATGCTTTATTTTTCTTTTATTATTTTATTTGGTACACTATTGTGAACAATATAAATATACAAAAATCTCAACCCTTAAACCAAAACATATGTCAAAATCAAAAGAAAACCCTAGTAAAAAAGATTTAGTTAAACAACTCACCTTTCGCAACCAACTTTACAACAAACCAAAACCTCCCAATAATAGTTCATGATTTTGGATAAACCAACTTTAGATCTCTACTCTGATTACC
>JAYUKV010000095.1:0-3137 GCA_043764135.1 bacterium
ATTTAAGAACTCTTAATAGCACAAAAGAAAACATTCAAAAAAACTTAGATCATTGTTTGATAAATATGTACAGTTGAGCTATGAGTTAGCTATAAGTTATTATATTCAAATCTTTTTAAATCAATAGATAATCAAATAACTCTTTTAAAGTCGTTTCATTTGTATCAGTCAAGCAAGTTTGGTAAAGATTTAAATAAGAGATTATTGGTTACTGCAAAAAATAATATCCGATAACAATACAATTGTGATATGCGATCATAGAAGTTGTATTGAGAACATATTGTCTTATTCCAATTTTTGTAATTTTAACTTGTGTATTAAATCTAAAATTTGTGAATAGAAGCTCAACAATTTGATCTAATTCTGATCTATTAATTTCATCGTACTGTTTAATAACTATCTGAAAATTTAAACCTGATTGAGATTCGATTAAGTGACTAATCATAGTAAATACTCCTGTTAACTTGTAATTTCAATTTACTTTCTTAACCAATAAAAGTCAAAACCTAGACATATGTTCATAGTCTAAAGTCAAATTAAAATAAAATCCCCCTAATAAATTAATTATTAGGGGGCAATAGTTACCTATTCACCTTTAATAAGGCTTAGTGCTAATGAGTAGGAGGTCTTACCAAGAAGTGATGAGAATTTGAGTTTTTCAGCTGAAGTAACAAATTCTTGTTCACCAATAACAAAGAATCCATTTGTTTTTAGGAATTCAACCAGCTTGGTATTGTCTACCGGTCCATTTGATTGATTAATAAAATCAATCAGATTTAGAGCTGTGGTTCTATTCTCCTTAAAAAATTTGGCGAGTTGCTCTCTCACATCCTTACCAATTCGATTGAATTCGCGGATGTAAGTATCCTGTTCTTCAATTTTGAATTGGTGGTTAACTACCAAGTCTTGAAGCATATTAGCAGCAATTGCCAAGTCTTTGGAATAGATCAGAGGGGCTTCTTCACCAAACAATTCTGTAGCAAGAATTGAAGGAGCAAGTGTAAATTTGATTTTTGCAATGCGAATCTTATAAGAGTCGATTGCTTCGTGAAGTTGCAAGATATTATCTTGGTTTTTGTTAACTCCTACAACGATTTGCTTAGGAATGGATCTAAACTCTTTTGCATAGATCATTACCTGAGCTGCAACTTCGATGCTATTAAGAAGCATAACTTCTTGATCTACAGCATCGTCAATGAAACTTTGATTTTTGTGAGATTGATAAAAGTTATTTGTAGATTGCAATTCAACAGTTTTTGTAGTTTCATTAAACCACAATCTTCCGCTGTCATTACCATCAGCAATTGACTTAACAACCAAACCAAATCCAACGCTTACAAAACTTGCAATTTCAGCATTGAGAGGTCTAAACCCTTCAAGAGGTGAAACACCTCTGTTGTAGAGATAAGTTGCAATGCTTGAGTGAAAAGATAAATTGAATTTATGATTATGAATCACCAATTCTCTAAACCAATCAAGCTTTAGAGTAATCAAGGTTTCAAAACTTACTTTACCAAAAGATGGTAAAAGCAAAAAAGTTGACCCTAATCTATTTAGTTGTTCAGGTGATAGTTTGGTTGACAAACTTTCACGAAGTTGGCGAACAGTAAAGGCAGCGGTAATTTCACGAAGTTGATCTGCATCATAAAGGCTTGAGTGCCCATAAAGCGCATAATCAAAAGTATAAAAATTACCACAGATAAACATTACAGATTTTGAAAAGTCATATTCGCTGTTAAGCTTGTTTTTATCGACATTATTATCGATAAAAGAACTTACACCGTATGGTTCCAAACCATAGTATTGATCAAAGCTAAAATCAGTACCAGTATTACAAAAATGCTTAACTGCGACATAAAGCATTTTAGAATAGCTCTGTTTTAACAGATCGAATGGTTCAATCTTTTCTGATTCTACGTTGTCAGCAGAATCAACATCTGTATACTTTTCGTTCGTCTCCTCTTCCTCTTCATCATCCTCATCAAGTAACTTATCAATCTCAAATTCCTCAGAGGAATTTCGGGATACAAAGTCATCTGACTTGGCACTTAACTTGAACTTGTTATCAGCTGTGAATTTATAAATCGCTCTTTGCAACTGAGAGATAGCTTGAGACTTACGGTCTTTTGCAGTTAATTTTTCATCTAATTGGGTAAAGTTGATATCATATTGTGTCATAAGTGAAAGGAAAAATTTTACATTTTTAATCTTTTCACCTAAGTTGTTAGGAATTTTACCATCGCTCATGAAGTTCCACAAATCATAACAATCCATGAAGGAGTTACCTTCTCTAGTTAGATTGTGGAACTCATCTAGTAGTATAAACAAAGGCTTACCTTGGCAGTCAATACTCCTTTCTTCACCTAAGGTATCTTCTAAAGCATCAACCAAAGAGTAATTAGTAAGCTTACGAACGTCGATCTCAGCAAATGAGTGTCCAGCATCCATCAACTTAATAAATGCTCTAATCAAAGTGGTTTTACCTACAGCAGGCAAACCAAATAAGTTAACAATAATAGGCTGGTTAACAAGTTCAGGCTCAAGAAAGAGAATCTGAACATTATCAACCAATCGGTCAATGATTTCATCGAGGCCGATGAACATTTGCTTGAGTTGAACACGGACTTGGTTAATCTTTATGAGATTAGTCTCTTTAAGATTAGTCATAACCCTTTCTCCTCTATATTTGTTCTTCTATATAAATTGCATAATTTTTAAAGAATTGCAAATAAAATAGAATTATTTACATAATAAACATATGGAAGTACGCATTAATCAAGAATGGAAAGTGGTTTTAGAAGAAGAGTTTAACAAGCCTTACTTTGAAGAATTAACAAATAAAGTAAAAGAAGAATACAAAACAAAAACTATCTATCCTCACCCTAGTAATATTTTTCGCGCATTTGATCTTGTTCCTTTATCTAAAGTTCGAGTTGTGATTATAGGTCAAGATCCTTACCACACAACAAATGTTGCTGATGGATTAAGTTTTAGTACTTATTCTAACAATAAGGTCCCACCATCGCTACAAAATATTTATAAAGAAATCGAATTTGAATTCGGTTATGATAAACACCCACATAAATACAACCCAGATCTTACTCGTTGGGCCAATCAAGGGGTGCTTTTACTTAATA
>JAYUKV010000096.1:0-3093 GCA_043764135.1 bacterium
ATTCATGAAGCTAGTATTAGAATATTCATCCACGATTACAACAAAAAAATAGCACTAAAACTTAATTATAAGTTTTAGGTGCTATTTGAGGAACGACCCTTATTATTAATTATGCAAGAGGTCTATTGTTCAAATCTTATGTTTTCTGTATCAATTGTTACTATTTGCAATGTAGAAGTATGTTCTATCAAAGTCTCAATATCAGGGCTAGATGTATAATAAGCAGGTGATTGCTTGGTTACAGGGACCGATCCTTTAACTATTGAACTCTTTCCTTGGAATTCAATTTGTTTGGCTAGTTGGCTGGTTAATACAACAGAAGATTTGTCATTCTTATTCTCATTTACTTCCTTAATTGTTGATTGTAAAATAGAAGCTTGAATCTTTGCCAAATAATGTAACAAATCTATTCTTGCACTTTCTGTGGAGCTTGGAGTTAATTCCAAAAGTGAATTGGGATTTAATGCAATATATGCACTTCTTACTCTTAGCTGACTACCTTTGATAGCTAGTTTGTCTTGGTAAGCAGAGTATTTTATCAACGAATTAATATCTTTTAATTGGACTTTACGCGAACCTTCTGACCCATCGCCACCATCCAAAACTGGTAATTCACTGATTTGAGCGCAATTATCAATTAACATAGAACCAGATTGTTGAACTTGATCAACAGTTGTGCTTTGCGAATTACTAAGATCGTTACTAAATCCTACAATTACTTCACTATCTTTTTTCAGACCTTCAAAATCTTGAAGCTTCGATAATAATTCAAAAATATCTAATTTTTTAATCACTTCCCTATCAGCCTCGTCCAAAGTTAAAACAAATTTATCTATAGCCTGACTCATCATTGCTATGGGACTTACCGCTTCTTCACATTCATCCACAACTAACTTATTTATATTAGGTGCAGTTATAAATGAACCTGCAGGCAAAATACCTTTAAAACCTTGAGGTTGTTGTTTATACATTTCTTGAACTTTTCCATCTACTAACTCACGAGTCATTATTGTTACTGTTATCTGCTCCTTATCAGTAGTATCAATCGAATAAACAGGATTGTTGTTTTCTATTACCATTTTAACCCCATCTCTAATAGGAGTAGAACCTGAATATCTATAATGAGTATTTGCAATTGTTAAACCATATCTCTTATTCACTTCTTCAAGATCTAGTGAAATAGGTTTATTAGTTTTTGTTTTAATTAAAGAGAGGGTACTTAAAACCTTGTGTAAGAAAGCAATTTTTTGTTGTCTATCACTGCTTTTTTTGCTTTTTTCAGTTTGTTGTTGGTCTACACGAGACTTCTTTGGAGTAATAAAAAAACTGGAATTTACAGGTTCTATTTTCATAATATTTTATGAATTGTATATTTTAATAAATAATTATACCCTATAAATTAACAATTAACAAAGAGTTAAAAATGGTTAAATATTACTTGACATAAAGCTAGAATAAGGGTAAGTTTAGATGTCAACCCTTTAAATAGGAAAGTAAAAAAATGCTCACTTCAACCGATTTAGGTTTGAAATTTTCTGATTTCTCTACTTCCATTGAACTTGAATTACAAGATTCAGTTTCGGCTCAAACTCAACGATTAGATGAACAAATCAATCGCGATATTGAACAACTCGAAAATGCAATTGGAAGAAAATATGATTCGTTAGGTCGTGTCGGAGATTCTGAAAATCGTGCAGATGATGCAAGGAATCGTGAAATAGTACAGAAGAATAATGAGATTGGTCGAATTTACGATCAAGATGGTCGTGATAGAGACCAAGTTTATCGTGAGATTGATCAATTAAGCTCTCAACAAGAGAGATACTTAACTTCTGTTGATAGAGATGTGACTAATCTTGACCGTGAGTTCAATAATATGAACAGCAATGGCAATAATGCAACTCAAACACAAAAACAGGAAAATCGAAACAAAGCAAAGTCGCTTCAAGATCGTACAGATCCTGAAGTGGTTACCAAAATTGCCGAATACAATTTTGCAATTCAAGAACTACAACGTAAGGCTGAATTGATTGACCAGCATCATTTCTCAAAAGATAAAATCGATGAGATCCAAGCACAGATCCAGGTAATTCGTGATTCAATCGGAACTCAAGACACAATCGCTCGAGGTGTTGTACATACAGCAATCTCAGATCTTGAATCCCAGATCCAAGAAACAAAAAATAACCGTCCAGCACTTATCCAAGCCATTCAAACTGCAGCTGCTAATGAGCTCAGTAATATTGAAGCGGATTGGGATCAAGTGATAGTAATGCAAGCAACTATCAATTCTGATGTCAACTTCTACGCTGTTCCTTCGATTGCACGGCTTCACATTTACAATGATAAAATGAAGTTCATGATCGCAGGGGAAGAATTTCAACCTCGACTTTTAAACTCCAAACAAGAAGCACTGTCAATTGAATCTAATACTGAAAAATGGCAGATTAACAAGATCTCCAGAAATAGTATCAGCATCAGCGGCGGTATCACCTTAACCTAATTGCTACTGAGCCTAAAATTATTAAATATAATTTTAGGCTCTATTTTATTGCAACTCCTTCGATTATGATTTACTTAAACCACTTCCCTGCACTTTTCCTTCTATGCGGACAGCCAGGCCAACAACAAGGTCTGCGTTTACCAACGCTTAAATCTTCAACAAATCTTAAAAGATGCTCAGCTCTAGTCTCTGGTTTTTTTACAATTGTTACCCAACATATCCATTCGTTCTGGGTTAGTGAAGTTAGGCTGGACCATTTTTCATTTACAATAGGGTTGGAATCAAGAATCTGTTTGATATCCTCTGGCATAGGGTGACGAAAATCAGGATCAGCTTCTTGTTGGCCTACAGATTTAATTGATTTTACATTTTCATCCAGATCACATTTTTCTTGCAGCGTCAAGATTGGTTTAGAGGTTGTTTTTTTCTTCATAACAAAAGTATAATATATTTTAATTAATCTTTACAACCATTTGTAAATCATCAATAAACATAACATGTCATTAATAACTCACCTTTCGCAACCAACTTTACAACAAACCAAAACCTCCCAATAATAGTTCATGATTTTGGATAAACCAACTTTAGAT